>NZ_JAIWPJ010000011.1 GCF_020515625.1 Natrinema amylolyticum | reverse complement strand
TCGGTCAGGCGGCCGAGCGCTTCGATCGAGCGGCCGAGGAGGCGCGCAATATCGTCAGCAAGGGCGAGTACCGCGAGGGATCGACGGCCGGCCACGAGGGGTGGCAGGCGATCGTCAAACACGAGCCGATCGGCGCGGTACTGTGTATCACGCCGTACAACTACCCGCTTGCCACGACGGCGCTGCAGGTCGCGCCCGCGCTCGCGGCCGGCAACAGCGTCCTGCTCAAGCCCGCGAGCAAGACGCCCATCTCCGCGGCGATCCTCGCCGACGTCATCGCTGATGTCGACGGGATCCCCGACGGCGCGTTCAACTTCGTCCCCGGCGACGCGAGCGAGATCGGCGATATCCTCTCCGGCGACGACCGAATCAACGCGATCGCGATGACCGGCTCCTCGGGCGCGGGCAAACACGTCGCCCGCGAGAGCGGCATGGTCAATCTGCATATGGAACTCGGCGGGAACGCCCCCGCGGTCGTCTTCGACGACGCCGACCTCACTGACGTCGCCGGCAACTGCGCCAAAGGATCGTTCAAGTACGCCGG
>NZ_JAIWPJ010000010.1 GCF_020515625.1 Natrinema amylolyticum | reverse complement strand
GCGGGCGCGACCTGCAGCGCCGTCGTGGCAAGCGGGTAGTTGTACGGCGTGATACACAGTACCGCGCCGATCGGCTCGTGTTTGACGATCGCCTGCCACCCCTCGTGGCCGGCCGTCGATCCCTCGCAGTACTCGCCCTTGCTGACGATATTGCGCGCCTCCTCGGCCGCTCGATCGAAGCGCTCGGCCGCCTGACCGATCTCGCCGCGGGCCGACGAGATCGGTTTGCCGGCCTCCCGGACGATGACCTCCGCGATCTCCTCTTCGCGGTCGCGGAGTCGGTCAGCGATCGTTTCACACCACTCGGCGCGCTCGACGACTGTCGTCTCGCGCAGTTCCGGTTTGATTTCGTGGGCAGCACGCAGTGCAGTTCTGGCCTCCTCCGGTCCCGCTACAGCTATCTCACCGACGGCACCACCGTCTGCGAGATCGTCGACTCGAAGCGTCTGACTTGTATTGATCCACTCTCCGGCGACGTAGATCTGTCTGGTAGCTAATTCCGATCTTGTTTCGATATTCATAATCATCGTATTATGTTTCTATTCAGGTGTCTGTTCTATGACGTCCTCGAGCCTACCGATTAGGTCAGTGCTTCCGAAATAGGCGGGGACGTGCTGATGGAGTTCCTCAGGGTCGACGTCGAGGGACGACCCTAAGCCAGTCGTGGAGCGGCCGCCGGCGGTCTCGACGAGGTGTGCCATCGGATTCGCCTCGTATTGGAGCCGAAGATTACCGTTCGGACTGGACTCCCGCTCGGGATATCCGAGTAGTCCACCCTCGACGAGAAGGTGGTCGATATCGCCGACCATCGCGCCAGTGTACCGGAGTTTATACTCGTAGTTCAGGTTTCCCCAGAACTCCCTTATGAGGTTCGGCCACTCGCTTGTCGCCCCTGCGAATCCGCAAATTCCGTCCTCGTCGGGAAAGACCACAGGGGTGGTGTCGACTATTTCACCGCCATCGATCGTGTATCGAGTTACTTCGCCGTCTACGGCGGCTGTCATCGTTGTCAGCGGTCCGTACAGGAGGAAGGCGCTGGCGATCAGGTCGCGGCCGCTAGCCGGGAGCGAGGCATCGTATACTCCAACTACCGTTCCGACGATGTTGTTCGATCGTAGATTCGACGACCCGTCGAGCGGGTCGATAGCAACACTGAACCCTTCGCCGACGTCTTCGACGGTTTCACGCTCCTCGCTGGCGAACGCACCGACAGCGTCGAGTGAGGTCAGTCGGTCATGAAACCGACGATCAATCACTACGTCGGCGGCCGATTGGGCGTCGCCGCTGGGGTTCTCCGTTTCGGTCTCTCCCTCCCTGGAGGCCGTTCGCAGCTCCTCGCGGACGGTTGGCGTCACCTCTACGAGGGCGTCTAAGATGGGACGTACGTCGGTCATCGATCCCACCCGCTCTCCGATTCGGCTCCAGTTTTCGTCCTGAATCGGTCCACCTGTGTCATGATAGCAACCTCTTCAAACGGGCGAAGAGGCCCTTCGATGGATCTCCGCCGAGCTGCTCAGTCGGCTCTTCGTTTCCCGAGTCCGTAGTAGCCTCGGCTTCCTTTGCGTCCGCAGTCTCGGTTTCGGTGTCAGTGCCGCCGATCTCGACGACGCCGGTTTCGCCGGCTTCGGCGCGTTGCACTGCTCGATCGATAAGCCCTTCCGGGTCATTGACAGCGTCTTTCACAGTTCCTTTAACGAGCGGCTTGTCCTCGAAGCGATCGCGGCTGACCGATGTATCTGCGGCGATGATAACGGCGTCAGCGGCCGCGATCTCGTTGTCCGTTAATTCGTTCTCGGCACCCATCGCGCCTTGGACCTCGACCTTGATGTCGTGGCCTCGTTCTTCGGCTGTCGTCTCGAGGTTCTCTGCTGCCATCTGGCTGTGTGCGATACCGGTCGGACATGACGTGACTGCAACGAGTTTCATTGTTCTATGAGTCGTTGTTCTGAATTCGTTCGAGTACCTGGTCTCTGGTGGCCGCTTCGAGCGCTCGAGTGGCCTGCTCGGCCGCCTCGTCGGTGTCGACCGACTCGACGGTCGCTTTCACCTCTGGCACGGTGACTGCGCTCATACTCAGTTCGTCGAGCCCCAGGCCGACGAGCAGCTCGGTCAGCTCGGGATCG
This sequence comes from Natrinema amylolyticum, assembly GCF_020515625.1. Taxonomy (NCBI): domain Archaea; kingdom Methanobacteriati; phylum Methanobacteriota; class Halobacteria; order Halobacteriales; family Natrialbaceae; genus Natrinema; species Natrinema amylolyticum. The sequence goes on along the minus strand of NZ_JAIWPJ010000010.1, from coordinate 39,069 downwards.
CCAGCCATCTCTCCGCACATACCGATCCACGTGTCGTTCTCGTGGGCTGCCTCGACGGCCTGTGCGACGGCCCGTAACACGCTGGGCTGGCATGGGTCCCTGATGTCGGCAACATTTTCATTTTCGCGCGCTGCGGCCATAATATACTGAGTGAGGTCGTTGGTGCCCACACTGAAGAAATCCACCCGCTCGGCGAGTTCCGGAGCAGCGAACACGGCAGCGGGCGTCTCGATCATCACGCCGAGCTCGGGAACGGCGTAGTCGATGCCCTCCTCGTCGAGGGCAGCCGCGACCGCATCGACGGTTTCGAGCGCGGCGTCGAGTTCCTCGACCGTTGCGACGAGCGGGAACATGACGGACAGCCGACCGTCACTGTCGGCGGCGGCCCGGAGCAACGCACGGAGCTGCGCCTCGAAGAGGTCCGTGTCCGGACCGAGCGATCGGCGGATTCCCCGCTCGCCCAAGAACGGATTCTCCTCATCGGGCAGGTCGAGGTAGGGGATCGGCTTATCGCCGCCGACGTCGAGCGTCCGAACGACGATGCGACCGTCCGGGAACATATCGAGCGCCTCTACGTACGTCTCGTACTGCTCGTCCTCGTCCGGCGGTGCCTCGCGATCGAGGAACAGAAACTCCGTACGATAGAGACCGATACCGTCGGCCCCCTGCGCCTTGGCACCCTCGAGTTCGACGGGTTGACCGACGTTCGCGGCGATCTCGATCTCAGTACCATCGGCGGTTGCTACCGGCTCCTCTCGAATCTCCACCTCGTGGGTAGCCGACGCTGCCTCACGGCGTTCATCGGTGGGGTCGACGGCAATTTCTCCGTTTTCGCCGTCGACGACGACGGTCGCACCCTCGTCGATGTCGTGTAGTTCGTCACCGACACCGACCACGGCTGGGAGCGCCAGCGACCGAGCGAAGATCGCAGCGTGCGACGTGCGTCCGCCGGTGACGGTGGCAAATCCCGCGACGCGATCGGGGTCGAGTTGGGCAGTGTCACTCGGCGTGAGCCGCTCGGCGAGGACCACTGCCCCCTCAGGAAGGTCGCCGAGGTCGACTCGCTCGCCGCCGGCGATCAGTCGAATCAGACGGTCGCGGACGTCGCGAAGGTCGTCCGCTCGCTCGGCCATCCGTCCCTCCATGCCCTCGAATTGCTCGATCGGATCGGCGAACGCCTGCTGGACGGCGTATTCGGCGGGAAGACCGTCCTCGATCGCGCTCTCGACGCCGTCTTCGATCTGGGGATCGTCGAGGAACTGCAGGTGAGCGTCGAATATTTCGGCCTCCTGTTCCCCGACGCGCTCGGCGGTCCGCTCGCGTTCGGACTCTAACTCCGAGCGGGCGGCCTCGCGAGCGTCTTCGAAGCGATCGCGCTCGGTCGCCGGGTCGACATCTACGTTGTCGGGGTCAGGAAGGTCGACGTCCGGACTGTACCAGACGACCGTCCCGATGTTCGAGCGGGGTGTGGCGCCGGTGCCGGTGAGAGTTCGTCGGGACATCTGATCAGGTGTTTAGGTGTTTGCGTCGGCGAGTTCGTCCTCAGGGGTTGTCAGAACCCGTTCGAGAGCGTCCAACGTTGCCTCTTCGTCGGGACCGTCTACAACGATTCGGATATCCTCGCCGCTCTCAACGCCGAGGCTCGTAACGGCGATCATGCTACCTGCAGGGGTGAGATCGTCCTCGTCGACGCGACCGATCTCCACGTCCGATTGATGATCGTTAACCGCCTCGACGAACTTGGCGGCCGGACGGGCGTGGAGGCCGGCCTCGGGGACGACCGTGACGGTGCGTTCGGTACTCATGCTACCGCCTCCTTCAGAACGTCTTGTACCTCCTCGGGCGTTTCCGCGTCGTAGAGATCCTCGCGGACCTCGTCGTGCATGAGTGCCCGCGAGAGAGTGCTCAGGATGGCGAGGTGATCGTCCGCCCCTGATTCGGGGACGAGTATCATGAAGATTAGCTGTGCGGGCTCGTCGTCCATCGCCCCGAAGTCGACGCCCTCGTCCGAACGAGTGAACGCCACCGACGGTTGCGTGACGGCGTCCGTTTGGGCGTGAGGAATCCCGATTCCCATACCGACGCCGGTCGTCGTTTCCTCCTCACGAGCGAGTAGTGCCTCTAAGGCAGCCTCCCGATTCTCAACCCGCCCTGCATCGACGAGTAGGTCTAGCAGGTACTCGATGCAAGCCTGCTTGTCGGCGGGCGGCGGGTCGAGCGTGATGTGTTCGGTCGGGGCGAGCGTATCGATTCGGTCTTGTGAGAGTGTATCTGCCATGATAAACGTATGATCTGTGGGCTTAATAGTTACGGGGAAGTTAGCTTGCGATGTCTCAGTCGTCGGTTTGTGTTGCTGCCTGGGCACTCGTCCCTGCTTCGGTGTCGACATCGGCGACCGTCTTCTCGAAGTCGGGCTTGATGACCGTTGCAACTGCTGCGGTCACGCCCGTTCCGAGTACGATACAACCGAGGAAGGCCAGCGGGCTGTTCGACAGCAGGAACACGAAGATACCTCCGTGGGGCGCCGGCATGGTAACACCGATCCACATCGCGGTGGCGGCAGCGGTCGCGCTGCCGATCATGATGCTGGGAATTACCCTTAGCGGGTCGGCCGCTGCATAGGGGATCGCACCTTCAGTGATGAACGACAGGCCCAGTGGCACTGCTGCCTTCGCGTTTTCGTACATCTCGGCCGAGTACTTCTGGGGTGCGATGAAATTCGAAAGTGCCAGCCCGAGCGGCGGGGTCATACCGGCGATCATCACCGCTGCCATCGGCCCATAGATCTGATCTCCCACGAGCGCGACGGCGAAGACGTAGGCGACCTTATTGACTGGGCCACCCATGTCGAACGCCATCATCGCGCCGAGGATCGCGCCAAGCAGGAGGGCATTTGCGCCCTCCATGTTCTCGAGGAACGTCGTCAACGCGTCGTCGGCGATCGCAATCGGAACTCCCAGTCCAACGATCACGAGCGGGGCCAGCAGTGCTGTCGTAACCACAGGGATGATCAGCACCGGCATCATCGGCTCGATGAAGGATGGGACTGTCCACCCTTTCATCCAGCGGGCGACATAGCCGGCGAGGAGACCGGCCACCAGTGCGCCGAGGAAGCCGGCGACGGCACCGTCGGCCTGGAAGCCGACGATCTCACCGGCGGCTTCGATGATGTTCTCTTGCTGAATCGCCCACGAGAGGATGAACCCCGGCGCGAGTCCGGGCCTATCTGCGATGGCGTAGGCGATGTACGCCCCCAGGATAGGGATCATGATCGTCAGACCGAGGACGCCGATCTCGGCCATGTACCACGCGAGCGATCCGGTTTCTTCGAAAACCGTCTCGGTGGTACCAGCGGTGAACGGCAGCTCGGCGACCATGAACGCCACCGCTAAGAAGATACCCCCGATGGTGACGAACGGAATCATGAACGACACGCCAGTCATCACGTCCTCTTTGACGGAGGTGACGTGGGACCGAAGCGCGCGTTCTGCTCTGTCTTGCCTTGCCATACTTCGGATAGGAATCCCACCCATTGTTCAAAAGAATTTTCGAATCCGATTGTTTCTGACCGAATATTATCGAATTAATTCCTGCGCGTTCAGAGGGTATCTGCGTATTTAAGCACTATCGACCGTCGATTGCCACTAAAACCGCCGTTCATAGAATGGACAAAATACACATCAGTTGTGAAAACTAGGGGCGGGTAATCGAGAGAACGATCACAACCAAACACCCGGAAAGGAGATGTGACTTATCGGGTCGATACGGACACGCGATCGATCGCTTCTGCCACGTTGTCGAGCGGTGGGACATCTGTACCCGGTACGGAGACGACACGCGATGCGACGGCCACGCCCGTCCGGAGTGCCTCCTCGTCCGTCGCGCCCCGATTACGTGCAGAGAGAATGCCCGCAAGCATCGAGTCGCCGGCACCGACCGTGTCGACGATATCGGCATCCAGCGCTGCCGCATGCAGGCACTCGTCCGGCGTCGCCATGATGGCACCGTCGGCGCCCAACGATGCAATAACCCGATCGTAGCCACTCTGGCGGAGCTGTTCGATCGCTTTCTGACACTCCTCTAGCGAACTGACCGACTGTCCCGTCGCTGTGGCGAGCTCTTCGCGGTTGGGTTTGCAGAGCGCGTAGGACGCGTCTAAATCGTTGAGTACATCTCCGCCAACGTCAACGACGGTTTGCCAGTCGCCCGCTCGGGCGATCTGGTCGATGGCCTCGGGACCGAGACCCGGCGGGAGACTACCACCGACGACGACTGTATCGGGGTCGTAGCGCTCGATAATCTCGAGGAGATCGTCGATCGCGCTCGTGTCGACCGTCGGTCCATTGTGGTTGATCTTGTACTCGGCATCGTCGGTCAGAATCGTGGTGTTGAGTCGCGTCCGACCTTCGATCTCGACAAAGTCGCCGGTGATCCCCTCGTCGACCAAGCTGTCGCGAACGAATTGGCCCAAGAAGTCACCGACGACACCGGTCGCGACCGTTTCCGTATCGAGTTCAACGAGATACTTCGAGACGTTGATCCCCTTTCCGCCGGGGTCGACGCGCGCGCTATCGGTCCGTGCGACCGCAGAGGGTTCGGGGAGATCCTCAACCTTGAGCGTGTGATCGACTGCAGGGTTGAGCGTGACTGTCAAAATCACTGTTAAGTTCCCTCAATGAGATCCACGTTGGCGGTTTTCAACGGTTCACGCTGCTCGTCCGAGAGCGTCGTATCGGTAATAAATGCGTCCAAGTCTTCGAAGTCGGCGAATTTCACGAAACTTTGTTTACCCAGCTTGGATCCGTCGGAGACGAGTACGATACGTCCCGAGTTCTCGATCATGAGCGATTTCAGCCGGGCTTCGTCCTCGTTCGGAGTCATCAGTCCCTCCGACGGTTCAATCGCGTTTGTGCCGAGAAACAGGAGATCGAAGTTGGTCCGCTCCATGAATCGCTCCGCACTCGGTCCGGTGAGCGCGCGAGTCTCATGACGGAGCGATCCGCCAGTGAGTTTCACTTCGTCGTTCCGGTTGCCCAGCTCCATCGCTAGAACCGGCGAGTTAGTGACGGCGAGGAACGAACGATCCTTCGGGATGTTTTTGGCGACCTGCATTGTCGTCGATCCCGAGTCGAAAAACACGACCTGATTATCAGTGATCTCCTCGACTGCTCGCTCGGCGATCGCCATCTTGCCGTCGAGGTTCTGTACCTCCTTCTGGCCGTAGGTCTGTTCCTCCCCAACGGTCGTTGCCGGCACTGCACCGCCGTGAGATCGCTCGATCAACTGCCTCTCTTCGAGATCGTTGAGATCGCGACGGATCGTCGCCTTCGAACAGTCCATCTCTTCGGCGAGTTCGGCGACGGAACACTCGCCTCGCTCGGAGACCAGCTCGACGATCTCGCGTTTTCGCATTGCCGGTAACATAGGTGTTTGCTTACGAACGGATAACACGGTGGCGTTCATATTCCTATCTGATTGTGATCGCTTTTGATTGCCTACTGTCCAACAGCCGTCAGAGACGGCTTCGGCGATGACGCGGCCGACATGATCCTTCGACCAATCCCGCTGTTCACCAATCCCGTCCACTGACGTGGTCTCAACCGTCAAGTACCTCGTCCGCAGCCGCACCCTCGAAGACGATTGCTTCGAGGGCGTCGAGGATCTGCTCAGGATCATCACGCTGCCAGACATTACGACCGACCGCTAAACCACTAGCGCCAGCGTTCATCGCCGTCTCAACCAATGACAGGAATTCGCTATCGTCGGTCTTGGAGCCGCCACTCAGGACGACGTTCACGTCACCTGCTGCGTCCACTGCGTTAGCCATTGCTTCGCCGCTTCGCGGGTACTTTACCTTCGCAATATCCGCACCAAGCTCGAGCGCGATCCGAGTCGCATAGGAAATTATTTCGGGCTTGCGGTGCTCTTTTACAGCCTGCCCACGCGGGTACGACCACATCGCCACTGGAGTATCGTGCTCGCGGGCCGATTCCTGTATCTTCTGGAACTCCTCGAACATCTCCGGCTCGCGATTGGTCCCTGGATATACCGTATATCCCACGGCGTCAGCGCCGAGTTCCAGCGCGTACTCCACCGAGCACGTCTGCGGCGAATACGGTTCGCCCATCCAGAGACTACTGGTGCCGTTGAGTTTCGCCAGCAGGTTCACATCGTCATTGTAGGAGGGGTAATACGTCTCTGCAAGCCCCTTCTGGACTGCGAACCCAGTCACTGCATCGTGAGTTGCCATTTCGAAGACCGTCTCCGGATCAAGCCGCTCAGGGACATCCGCGAAGGCAGCCGGCCCGTGTTCTAGTCCGTGATCGTGGGCGAGGATGATTGACTTCCCGTCCTGTACAATCGGAGTATTATCAAGTGATCGCATCCAATCTCAATCAGAACCGAACACGTGTAGGGACTAAATACTACTGTGTATGATTTATCTCTACCAAAATTGTGTGGAACATATGTTAGCCAAACAGTGGTATGTGGATTGGACGAGAAACATCCGGTACTAATTCGCTCAAACACGATCGGAGTCTCGAGGTTGACCACCATGATCAGAAGGGAAAAGGGTATTCAAAAATAACTTAGATATATGACAATTCCATATGCCTAAACTGAGTGAAGTTTCCTCCATATTGCGTTGGCTACCGGGTCATTCTGCCTCCGCTAATTCGCTACGAACAACAGACCGGATCCGGTTCTCTAGGTCGCCACTCTCCTCAATATCTAGTTTTGGAAGTAGACAGCCGGCAACGGCTGGGGAAGTGTTCACCGAGGACAGAGGGACAATGTTCGAAGAGAGCTGTCAGAATGCACTTCCATCACTGGTCCCCGAGACGGACAAGAGGATTGGCTACTGGTGGCACCACTATCACGAACTCAACGTCGTTGATCTCGCAAGTGATGGAACGATCGTCGCTGGCGAATGGAAGTATACGTTCAGTCAGATGACGAAGGTGACCTCATCGATCTCGAGTGCAGTGCTGCACAGAGACAGTGGACGCCACCGGATGGGTCCGAACTCGAGTATCACTACTGCTGTTTCCGTCGATCGGGGTTTTCCGACGACTTACAGGAGATAGCCACGGACCGCGACGATATATCGTTCATTTTTCATGACGATCCCGCTCTCTCGGTGCTTCTCTTGCTCAACGGCTGCGATAGAACGGTGACCGTTCACTGTCCCCATGAGATGGATTTGCTGGCGGGCCGAGGTGGCGCTTCCGGATCACGCATTGTCGGCTGATCTCGTGGTTCAGGCTGGTCGCGCCAGTTGCCCGACGGATAGTTCTCGTCCTCGGCGCGGCGCTGCTGTTCCTGGAAGACCTCGGTGACGTGATCGTCGCCCTCGCTCGCATCGTCTTGGATGGCCGACGGCAGGCTGGTACGAAACTCATTTGCTTCAAATTGGTTGTCCTCGCCGGCAGGCGCGCCCAGCGCTAGGTCTGCCCGTCCTGATCCTCGGACGATGTTCTCTCGGATCACGTTCTCCGATGGCTCGTCAACGGTAGGATAGGCTGCAATCCCAAAATTTGGGTGACTATCGACGATGTTGTCCTCGACGAGATTATCGTTTCCACCCCAGAGGAGGATGCCAGTGCCAAACATCGGATACGTGTGTTGCTCAGTGGGGGCGTTCTCGTTGCCATTGTCGTAGACGACGTTGTTCACGATGTGTGAGGAATGCTGGGGTGGGTCAATCGTATCTAACGTGTTCGGAACGATACCGGCCATGTTATGCCGCCAGATCGAATCTTTGATCGTTAGATCCTCACCCGTGCTGGTCCCCGAGTACCCCAGACCGTTATACTCAGCGACAACGTCGGAGATCACCGCCTCAAACGGTTGGTTACGGCCGAGATAGAACCCAGCATCGGGATGACTCGACGCGTAGCTGTACTCAAATCGGCCGTCACGTGAGCGATAGGCGTAAATCCCGTAGTAGCCGTTGTTGTACGCTGTCAGGAAACTCCCCCGGAATCCGTCGACGTCGTTCCAGTAGACGGCGTTATTTCGAAAGTGCCGTACAGTAAGGTTCTCGACAGCGACCTCATCGGCTTCGACGAGTATCCCGTCTTCTTGCTCGAACCCACCGTCGAGGATAACCCTGTTTCGGTTGTGACCGCGCAGTGTTATCCTGGGTGTCCCGATCTCGATTGCCTCCTCGTATGTGTCTTCTTCGAGAAGTACGAGGTCGCTCTCCTCGGCAACATCGACGGCGTCCTGTATGGTAGGTTCGTCGGTAGGGACCCGAATCGTGTCGTGGTCGTCCGCGCTGTTCCCGTCGGTCTGTCCGGCGACTTTCTCGGGTATTCCGGCTAGTCCGACCAGACCTGCCGTTCGAACGAACTCTCTGCGATTCATATCTCGACGTTCGCGGTCTGAACGTTTCGTGCTTGGGGGCTATTTGATTGGGACTAGAGTCGGCGCTAGTTGCGAAATAACTGCCCAATCTGACATATGCCGCACTCACAACCTTCAGGAGAGAATGAAGAGGATGCCGGTGAGAGCATTGCGAAAAAGCGGGATATCTCGTTGATCTCCTCGAGACCCTCATCAGTCGGCAGCCCGTCACCGGAAATGAAAAACCTGCACAGGAAACCATCGCCTCTCCGTTGGAATCCTCCGGACTTGCCGTAGAAATAGGGGAATCTAACGCAGATGAGCTTCGGGACCAGCCGGGTAGTTGGCATCGACTTTCGCCTGAATTTCCATTTCGACTGCGCTTTGACCGTCGGTGTCTCGTTGACGACGTCTCTGTTCTCGTCCTGTGCTCTCTCCTGTTCGTTGTTCATCGACCGTAACGACCTTACCGCTAGCGTTGCTACCTGCTATTGGTATCACTAGGATCGTGATACCTCGAAGGCGCTCATTCAGCGTCTTCTTCCGACACTAAAATTCCTCCAGCCGCAGCTGTACACACCCAAATGTTCGCCGTGAATATCACCTGGAATCCATATCAAACATACATTATCTATATCAAATTTCACCTGCCAGCGAGAAGGCTGGCAGTGTCTCGGGTACGGAAACGAGTAAGGAGCTATCCTATTTATCTATCTATACAACTATTCCCGATATTATACTAACATATTTATTACCTTATCTGAGGGAGGGATGTGTGGTGCTAGACCAAGGAAGGAGAACGACTTCCGGGTAGCACCAAGCGGTAAGGGGGACAAGAATGTCAAACGTAACAGAGTTACTGATCCGTCATCAGCGCATCGTACTCGCTTTGGTAGCGCTTGCGGTGCTAGCAGTCATCGCCACGGGAGGCGTAGCCGCCGAGGGATTGGAGACAGGTATTGGAGCAGCGTGCGAGAACGCTGGAGATCACGCTGCACAGCACGACCGTGCGGCTGATCCGGCACACTCGCCTTGGGATGCTTGTCCCGAACCCTAACAACTGACTTTCCCAATCTTTCTAATTTATATAGAATGATAATCTGACTTGTTCCAGTTACTGAATCGAAACCGAAGTCAGAGATAGAGCGTCGAATAGCTCAATAGTGGATCCGGGTTCACTTCCGCCTTCACTCGTGGGCGTTCGCTCGACTACAAGGGCGCATCGAGGACAAGGCGACCGAGGAAGCCATCCTTGTCGAGTACGTGAATCCAGCGTACACCAGTCAGACGTGCCACTCGTGCCACCGTATCGGTCGGCGAGATTCCCAAGCCGAGTTCCAGTGTCCGAACGGCAACTGCCACGTATCGACGTTTCAGGCCGATATCAACGCTTCCGCGAACATCGCACGACGGGTTGACCCGTGGGGAGAGAGCGTCCCGCTTGACAAGGCAGAACGCAATGACTCGTCACGAGATGGGAGCGGTAGTGACACCGCCACGACTCACCGTGAGACGAGCGCACCAGCGCAGATGACGCTCACGGCGTTCCAAGAGTCGGAACCCTCTACCAGTGACGACTGACTGGTATTCCCCATGCGAGGGAAGCCTTGCCATTTACGGCGAGGAGGATGTCACTCCAGTAGTAGCCACCACTATCAGAACATTTGCCGCCTCAAAACCAATCTGCCACATTGTCTAGCCGTCGACGTCTAGCTGCCCAAGATCTGGATCTGGCGTGGTGATTGACTCGTCGATCACAGCTTGCTCATCGATATCGATCTCCCGTCTTTTCAGAGAATAGTATTCACAGGCGGTCAAGGCAAATGCTCCGGGGTCGTTCGGAAGACCGTTGGTCTTCCGTAATGACGAGACACCGAAGGCGTCTCGAACCACTTGACCCCGAGGCGATTCATCAGCACGACGACCAGCGAGGGGCAGTTAATCACTTGGCTGCAGGTAGTTCTGTGAATCGGTCTTTGTAGTGTAGACGTTACCTTGGATGCGGACTTCATCGCGTTCAAGCACCTGATCACTGACGCCCACGTTCCTGATGGACCGGGTAAGCCGCCAGAGCGGCCGGATATTGCAAAGCACGAATCCGACAACGATGAGCGCAAATCCGGCGATGGTCGCTATGGTGATTTGCTCACCGAGGAGGGTTGCACCGAAGATCGTCGCTACAACGGGTGATGCGTAGTTGATGAGGCTGACGTTCGTTGCACCGATTCGATTCAGCAAGGTGAAGTAGAGGAGGAACCCGCCTGCTGTTGCGAAGATGCCGAGGTACGTGAGGGCGGCTGCTGCTGACGGCGTCCACGTCACGGTCCGGAACGATGCACCTGAATAGGTGTAGGCAGTGACATGGAGGAATACCGCGCCAGTAATCATCGACCACGCGTGGAGGGACAGTGCTGGGAGAATCGCTGTCCAGCGTTCCGTCAGTACGGAGCCAAGCGCGAAGACGATTGCGGATGCCAAGAGAAGTCCAACACCGAGGAGTTGTCCATCAAAGGACCCACCAGCAGTTGCGATAGCGACCACACCGACAAGCCCGGTACAGAGACCGAGGACGTCTGTGCTGTAGATGCGTTCTGCTGGGAGGATTCGGATAGCGATGACGGGTGTGATGATCGGTGTGAAACTGAGGACGATCGCAGCGACTCCACTTGTGACGTAGCTCTGGCCGATGAAGGAGAACGCAAAGTGCGCTCCGATGACGAGAATTCCGTTCGAGAGGATGAGAGCGATGTCTGCTTTAGTGCGGGGAAGCCATTGAATCCGGCTGAGTAGGACCGCTCCCACGAAGATGAACGCAGCGATATCTAATCGGGCCGCTGCGAAGAGGAGTGGAGGAATGGTTTCTAGCCCGATTTCGATCGCGGTGAAGGCTGTTCCCCAGACGAATGCGAGCGCGCCAAACAACAACACGTCTTCTGCCTTTGTCATGTTATCATTGTGTAATATGTGGCTGGTTCAAAGTCAGTGTCTTGTCTATACGGGGCTCAACTAAACGGTTTACGGGAACCCTGATAACACGACCCAATAGCTATATGTCCATGTGAGTCATTCCTCAAACATAGGCGACCAGGCAAGAGTGACAGACAGGTGATATCATCCCCGCCGTAAACAGCGAGGCTTCCCCTACGAGGGGAATCCAATCTGGCAGCGCCCATAGATTTCCGGTGGAATAATCGCAAGACAGCGATGGGATTATCAATCGAACGACCGGGGAGGGGTGCTTTCGTTCGATAATCGAACGTCAGGTGGTCCATCGGTGAGATTCATGTACAACTAAACTGGTGGCGATTAAGAAAATCAATCGCCAATTGATACGACCCCTTTATGTTCTGTGAGGATACGCGTGCTGAATATGGAGGGTGCATACAGCACAAGGGGTGGGTTGTTTGGAACGTCAGTTCTGAACCGACTACTCCGTGATCGTCAATAGCCAATGCCACCTAATTGAGTGACAATTGATTGCCGGTCAGTCAGGACGATTCCTCGATGAACGTGATCACCTCGGTGATGAACCGGTCCGGTGCGGTGTGCATCGCCATGTGTTGTTCTCCCTCGAAAACGGCGATCCGGCTGTTGGGAAGCGATTCGTTGACCGCTTTCGTCGCGTCTTTGTATAGTGGGGGGCTCTCGCTGCCGGACAACAGCAACGTCGGTATAATCATATCTGCGAACCGGGCTGGCTCGAACTCATACTCGCTAATCGCCTCTAACTCACGGGGGAGTGTATGAGCCGCGGCGACCATCTCCTGCCAGACCGGTGCCGAACGAAGCGCGTCAATCTTGTCCGGCGGAAGACCTGCGATGTCATGCATGAACTGGACGAGCGCTTGCTCACTCTCATCGCGCTCCACCAGCGCTCTCATTTCAGTGAGCTCCTCGGCGATGTCGAGTTCGTTGTCGACGACCTGAATCGGTGGTTCGTACAAGAGGAGGGAACGGAGGTTGTCGGTTCGCAGGGCCGCCTCCAGCGAATAGAGGGCGCCACCGGAGTGGCCGAGCAGCGTCACCGGTTCGTCGATGGTCTCGACGACTGCCGCCACATCCTCAGCCTCGCGTTCCAGTTTGTACTCGGCGGCGTCGCCGCTCTCGCCGCGTCCTCGGCGTTCGATGGTGTAGACTGTGTACTGGTTGGCGAACGCAGAACGGACTCCCCCTTCTTCCCAGAACTGGAGGATGTCGCCGTTCCCGTATACGAGTACGATCGGTGGCCCGCTCCCGGTTCGCTCATACGCAATCGGCGTGCCATCTGCCGACGTGACCGTTTCCATCGTTCTTCGGCTCGACGGGTCTCCGGGCAGTTCGACGACGCCGAGTTGCTGCATAAGGCCGAACAAGTCGGGCTGAACCCACCGCTCGACGATTTTCCCATCTTCCATCCGGAAGAACGCCGTCGCCGAGTATTCAACCTCCCGTCCCGTCGGTTCGATGCCCAGAAACTCGCCATCGTGCGTTCCTCGATCAATCGCCCACAGTGCCACAGTATCGTCCTCAGCGACCAGCTTCTCAGCGGTCGCTGAGAAGCCCGAAAACGCGCCGTGCAGGGATTTGGCTCGTTCTTTGATTGGTTCACGGCCTCGGGTCTCGCCCATCAGAGTGTGGTCAAGTACGTCCTCAGCGAAGAGGTCATCAATGAGGTTGATGTTTCCCTCGGTCACCACTTCGTCTAATAGCCGGCGGACAATCTGTTTGTTTGACTCGGTTTCGGGTGTTGCTGCCATAGTTTCCTCCTTCTGATACACCCACCTCGACAGGTCCCGACCTCAACGTGGCCTCGTAGTGGGCGTAAGTTACAGCTACGTCGCGCATCACGTTAGCTGTTACCGAACACTACAGACAGTAGGGAGAACACCGGTAGATCGACACAAGCATACGGCTACATCATCCCGGGACTTACAGTCCTGTTGCACCCGCTGGCGGACTTTGTTCGGCAACAATAGCCAGCCGAGGTCATACTCCCACGATCACGCTACGGCGATTTCTACGTCCAGGGTTACGTCCTGCTACAGTGCGAGATTCGCGCGCTGTATTCAGCACGGGCCTACAAATTCATCAAAAACTATCAGATGAGGCCGTATTCAAACCCTCGAATTCGGCCGTCTCACGCCTCAAAGGTCGATTCGTTCGACGGTCGAACGAGAGCCTGCAGGTTTCAGTCCGAGTAGGCCTCGAGTGTCATCTGCAAGGATTTCTCGCTCGTCTCGTGGTGGGCTGTGGCGCTGTCACAGGCGCTCCCGTTCCGTGGCGAGTCATTGCGTTCCGGTTCCCAAGGAACGCTCTCTCCCCACGGATCAACGCGACCAGCGATGTTCGCTGCTGTGTTGATATCTGCTTGGAACTTAGTTACGTGGGAGAATGATCGGTGGAGAGCGTAGTCGAGTGACGCAATTCCCCACCCGGTCTAAAGGCCGGGGTTCCATCGCTGTTTAAGATGGATTGAGGTTAGTCCTGCAGTTGAGTATGTGTCTTTGAGACGGATTACGGAACGTTCGATAATCGTTCTTCGAGCTCTTCCGTCGTCGTCCACGAAAAGCACTGGTTCAGTGATTCGAGGTGGACGAGGGAATCGGTTATCACACCACTGTACGACGGCGTGCGACCGCCGAGCTCGGACTCTAGATACGACTCGAGGTCCCACGTCGAGATATCCAGTCCGTGGTCACGAGCCCGTTCAGCCAGTGCTGTAAGTTCCTCGTCGAGATTAGCAGCATGATATGCTAGTTCGACGGCCCGAGCGAGTATCGCATCTCGTGTTGTGAGCAGGGAATCATCATCGTACTGTTCGTCCTGCGCCCGAGGGAAGAGATATGTGCGGGTGAGCAACGCCGGGCGCTCAACGCGTCCAAACTCGGCGACTGCCCCACCAGTATCGTGTTCGAGAATCAGTGGAATCGAATCCGCGTAAAGGGCGTGCAGAAAGAACTTCACTTTGAGGTCCGGGATGTCATCAGACACATCAAGGTCGGGTTGCGTGGCGAGCAGGTACGCATAGGCATCGTGCCGGTGGTTCAGCACGTCAAGTGCCTCATCGAGACGATACTTGAACGGTGACTCGTAACTCCCCAACACGAAATACGTCGAATGCGGGCCAAAGAGATGCTCGTGTCGATCCCTCATATAGGAGAGGAGTCGTTCGCTCTCTACTGGATCGAGGTCTAAGCCGTAGAGGATGTCGTTCAGAATGACGTCCGTGAGTTCATCCGTGTTCTCCGGTATCTTCGTCATACTAACTAATGTGGTTATATTGCCTAATAACCATACTGGTCTAACGTAGGGAAGTTAACCCTCCATGCTTATGTGACCCGGCACCGTACGTCCAGTCACCATGGCCGACATCTCTACGAATTCCAAACCCGACAACGAGGAAAATCCCTTAGAGCGGCAGCGTGAGCTGATGGAGCTGCTGTCACAGGAAACTCGACACAGCATCATTCAGGTACTCGTGGGGCACCCGAAAATCCTCGCGTCGGCGGCTGAAATCAACCATTTCGTTCCGAGTAAATCGAAAAAGACCGTCGAGGAGCAGTTAGATGTGCTCGTTGACGCGGAGATTCTCGCAATCTACGAGTATCCCCCAAACAAGGAAAAGCGCGGCTTGCCGTGGAAATTCTACGGCTTCACCGAATATGGTGCCGGCGTCCTCGGGGATTTCAACTATCTCAAGGGCGTCCCGATGGCGCGAGCCGTTCACCAGCAAACGCGAAAGCCCGAGAAGATTGAGCGACACGAAATGGCCCCACGACCGCCCCTCCCAGAATCGATCCGCGCGACGTTCCGACTCGACGAAGAGACTGAATAACAGAGCTAGTCTGGAACTGGTAGGTACCTCAGCAGGCAGTTCGCAGTCGTACTGATCGCTGAGGTGGCGAGATCCATTATCTCCACAACAAGACGGCCGCTTACAACGAAAGCGTATGCCGTTTCGCACTCCTCGTATGGGCTCTCGTGAACCGCCTCGGGGTCAAGCCCCGAGGCACTCGCCTTGCTTATCTGTAGAACCGGCGAACCGGGCGTGCGACCCGATCGTTCTCCGTGTGATGAAAATGAACGTACGCTGGAGGCCGGTCCGGAATCTCGTCACGAGTAACGTTCTTGTCTCGTTTCCTGTAAATACCGAGTACAGCCTATGGGGCTGTTCCACGATGCTGAATTGACTAACTTTTGACTTCAGTTTCGTCGTTCGTCGCTGGAACCGTATGGAGCTGTCCGCGAAGGTATTGCTCGCCCCGGTAGGTCATCTGATACTTTCCCCGCTCGATCTTTTCGACGAGCCCGTGTTCGTCTAGCTTGATCAGGCGACGGTTTACTTCTTTTCGACTGAATCCAGTGTTGTAGGCGATGATCGACGGCGTCAGGATCAGCTCTGCGTTGTGAAACACGCTGAGGATCTCATCGTCCATCGGCGTCATCCAGTCGGCTGGCTGCCGAATCTGGGCCGGTTCGCTCAGCAACACCTGCGCCCACTCTGCAGTCCGTAGATCGTTCGCTACGGGGTCGTAGAGACCGAGGACAACCAGAAGTGCAGCGGCCCCGTGGATCCAGTGAACGAGCGACGGCGCGAACAATTCAGCGACTGGTCCGCCGATCACAGCGAGGACTAATCCGCCGACCGTTACGAGCACGAACCGACGGTACGCTGTCACCGATGACTCGAGGGAGAGGAAGTAGAGGAGTTCGAGAGCGACAACGATCCCGACCACCAGATTGTATTCGACGAACGGAGTTAATCCTTCCACGATGCCTCACCTACTGGCCGATTCTGCCGAAGTTGGTGGTGGCGAACTATGAGCAGTCCGAGGAATATCGCGACGATTGTGTTCGCCGCGCTTCGGAGCACGTGGAGGATCAGCAGATCCGGTCCAGTGATGAGCAACAGTGTGTGATATACTGTCAGCGCGACCATTATGAGAGAAAGGAGAGCGATTGCCGTCCCGAAGGGGGAGTTTCGGAAAATACCCCACGATAGGAGCGCGAACACTCCTGCCCCGGTACCAGCGATAATCGCGAAGGGAACCTCGAGGAGGTGAACGATAGAGTGTTCCACACCGTGGGCTTGGGTACCAGTATTGGTTAAACTGTGGCCTGGGATTTCACCGGTGAATCAAATGTATATTATCTGCTATCATTGGCAGGATAGGGTGGAAGGAGTCTCGGCTACTCGACAGCGACCCTCTCTCTTCGTCGGTGGTAATGATTCGTGAAGCCGTCCTCACCGATTGGACAGACCGCGCTATCCGCTACGGATGTCGCTCCTCACCATTCGGTCGGTTCGTCGTGGGGTGTGGATAACAAAACCGATCGCCGTCGACCGACCAACTGCAATGGCACTAACGCAGATTGACCACGTGAGCGAGAACGAGGAGATGCAGGAGTGTATCGACAGTTGCTTCGAATGCGCTCAGGCCTGCGAATGGTGTGCCGACGAGTGCGCCGGTGAGGGCGAAGAGATGGCCGAGTGTCTGCGGCTCTGCCGGGACGTTGCCGACCTAGCGACCATGCATGCACGGTTTATGGTCCGCAATTCCGGATACAGCTCGGACCTCGCTGCGGTCACCGCCGACGCCTGCGAGGAGTGCGCCGACGAGTGCGAGCAACACGACGCCGAGCACTGTCAGGTCTGTGCGGACGTTCTCCGCGAGTGTGCGGAGACCTGCCGGAATATGGCTTCAGCCTGAATTGGCCTCCATCTCGATTCGTGGCACCGAACGCGACTCGCTCCCGATTGAAACAAACACGAGCGTCGGATCATGGACGCAACGACTAAATTGACAGCAGGCGGCAACGGCGTGCTCGGCTGCTGGTTGATCGCGGCTCCGTTCGTCCTTGGTACACCAGCGATCGGTCGCTGGAACGACGTAATTGTCGGTACTGCGGTCGTCCTCGTCACCGGCTACAACTACGCCAGGGCCGTCAGACAACGACCTGAAAGTGTGACCGGCGCGGGTATCGTCGCGGTCCTCGGCCTCTGGCTCGTCGTTGCGCCGTTCGCACTCGGCTTCGGGGGACTAGCGCTGTGGAACGACGTCGTCTCGGGGACCGTCGTGGCGAGTTTCGGGAGCTATAATGCGTATATCGCCGGCAGTGCGACGCCCCTTCGAGCGACGGCCCAATAGAAAAAATGATCCGGTGACTAGAGACGAACCGATTATCGACGATCAGCGATCGATCCGTGTGCGCGACGACGTGGACGCGACGATCCGAGCTTCAGAGTGATTATGGAGTACAAACGCCTCGAGGAGTACGGTGCGATCGGTGACGGGAACACGGTCGCGTTAGTCGGTCGCGACGGCTCGATTGACTGGTGTCCGTTCCCGCACGTCGAGTCGCCGAGTGTCTTCGCCGCGCTGCTCGATTCCGACCGCGGCGGCCACTTTTCCGTCCGACCGACGCAGTCGTTCGAATCCGTCCAGCGGTATCGCGACCGTACCAACGTCCTCGAGACGACGTTCCGGACCGCCAGTGGAGATGTAACGGTGACGGATTTCATGCCTGTCGCCGAGGTGATGGGGGCGGACGACCCACCGCCTGCCGTCTACCGGAAACTGGAATGCGAGGACGGTCCTCTCGAGGTCGATATCACGTTCGAGCCGCGGTTCGACTACGCACGAGACGTGCCCGAGGTCGAAGCAGCGGCTGACGGTGTCGTTGCGGTCGGCACTGACGAACGAGCCGTTCTTTCGAGCGACCTGCCGCTCGAGCCGTCCACCGACGGGCATGAGGCGAGTACCAGGGTCATGCTCGAAACTGGTGAGACGCGCTGGCTGGTGCTCGGATACGGTGAGGCGATTCCCCTCGAGCCGTCGCAGCATCAGGGGACGCTTGAAGGGGTCGTCGACTACTGGCGGAGCTGGGTCCACGATTGTGACGAGGCAGACTGTCCGCTCGGTGGCCAATGGCACGACCTCGCCGTCCGGTCGTCGCTCGTTCTCAAACTCCTCATTCACCGGGAGACGGGCGCAGTGTGTGCGGCCCCGACGACGTCACTCCCCGAAGATATCGGCGGCGTCCGCAACTGGGACTACCGATTCAACTGGATCCGTGATTCGGCCTTTACGGTCCGGGCGTTCTCCGAACTGGGCCACCTCGAGGAGGCGCGATCGTACTTCCAGCTGTGTCTCGATCACTGCCGCGATCACGACCCCGCGAACATTCAGCCGGTCTATAGCCTCCACGGGGAGAACGACCTCGAGGAGCGCGTCCTCGATCACCTCGGTGGCTACCGCGGATCGGCTCCCGTCCGCATCGGTAATGCGGCCGAGAACCAGCACCAGCTCGACATCTATGGCGAGTTGATCCTCGCGATCTACGAGAGCGTCCGCTACGGCGAGCGGGTGACGGTCGACGACTGGGCAGTGATGCGAAAACTCGTCGACTACGTCTGCGAGGGCTGGGACGAACCCGACGCCGGCATCTGGGAGGTTCGGAGCGATCCACAGCAGTTCGTCTACTCGAAAGTCATGTGCTGGACGGCGCTCGACCGAGGAATCAAGCTTGCCGCGACGGCCGGCGACGACGTGTCGGCCCCGCTCGAGCGCTGGCGGACGTGCCGCGAGGACGTTCGTGAGGCGATCCTCGACCGAGGATACAGCGACCACGCTAACAGTTTCGTACGGGTGTTTGGCGACGAAGACACGCTCGATGCGTCGAATCTGCTGATCCCGGCCGTCGGCTTCCTCTCGCCCGACGACGATCGCGTTCAAGGGACGATCGACGCGACGATCGATCGACTGGCGACCGACGATGGTCTCGTCCGGCGCTACGAAGGCGACGACGGGCTTCCTGGTACCGACAACCCGTTCGTCGTCACCGCTTTCTGGCTCGTCACTGCGCTGGCGCTCGCCGGACGGACCGACGAGGCGACCGATCGCTTTGAGTCCGTCATCGAGTACGCCAGCCCGCTCGGGCTGCTGGCCGAAGCGGTCGATCCTGAGGCCGGCGAGCAACGCGGCAACTTCCCGCAGGCGTACAGTCATATCGGCCTCATCAACAGCGCGCTCTCCCTCACCGACGTAAACGGCTCGAGCGCTAGATCGTCCGCACCACTCGGGCGCGACGAACCGCTCGACGACGCCATCCCGAGTGGGGGGATCGTCCAGCAATCGAGTGAAAACGAATGAGAGACTGACAATGAGCGACGACAGCGATCACGACTCGAACGGGGAATCGACCGCCGTGACGACCGACGCGCGAGAGCGACGCTCGAGGGTCGGCAACGGCGATATACGTGGAGACGGCGACGGTCACAACGGTAATAACGGCGGCGGACAGGGCGATAACGGAGGATCGATGCGACCGGGCGACATGATGCTCGCTCATCCAACAGAGGAGGTGTGGCCCCAATACGCCGTCATCTCGCTCGGGGTCTGGCTCATCGCGAGCACGCCGGCACTGGACTACGGGAGTACGCTGATGATCGCGAACAGCGTCGTCAGCGGACTCCTTTTGATCGCGCTGGCCGGACTCACGATCTACCGCGAGAGCGGCTACGCCAACTACGCAAACGGCTTCGTGGGTCTCTGGCTGGTGTTCGCGCCGATCGCGTTCTGGGCACCGACGGCCGCAGCATACGCCAACAACGCGCTCGTGGGGACCATGGTGATCACGTTCTCGGTGCTGATCGTGATGCGCTCGGAGATGGACGGGCCGACCGTCCCGCCGGGCTGGTCGTACAATCCTTCGACGGGAGCCCAGCGCGCGCCGCTGATCGCGCTCGGGATCTTCGGCTTCTTCGCCTCGTGGTACATGGCCGCGTTTCAGTTGGGCTACATCGAGAGCGTCTGGGACCCGCTGTACGACCCGGGAACCGAGGCGATACTGACGTCGCAGGTCTCGGAGGCGTTCCCGGTCTCGGACGCCGGTCTCGGCGCGGTCGCCTACTCGGTCGAGGCCCTGATGGGGTTCATGGGTGACCGCCGCCGGTGGCGGACGATGCCGTGGATGGTCGCGTTCTTCGGCGTCGTCGTCATCCCGCTCGGCTTCGTCCAGGTACTGCTAGTCATCATGCAGCCGATCATGGTCGGGACGTGGTGTACTCTCTGTCTCCTGTCGGCCTTTGGCATGCTGTGGATGATCTCACTGACGGTCGACGAGGTGGTTGCGATGGGTCAGTATGTCGTCCGACTAATGCGCCAAGGCGACAGCCTCTGGACCGCCTTCTGGATGGGTGGTACGATCCCCGAAGACGAGGCCGGCGTCGACGAAACCGGGACGCGACCGATCGGTGACTCTCCGGTCAGCGAACCGTTCTGGGGCGTCTCGATCCCGTGGACGCTGTTCGCCGCGATGGTGCTCGGGGCTTGGCTCATGCTCTCGCCGACCCTCTTCGGGACGACGGGGTTCATGGCCGACAGCAGCCACTTGGTCGGCTCGCTGGTCGTCTCCTTTACCGTGATCGCGACCGGTGAACCCGCTCGTCCGGTTCGGTTCCTCAACGTTCCGCTCGCTGGGTGGGTTCTCGTAGCGCCGTGGCTGATCACGGGAGTCCCAACGATCGCTGCGATCAACGCCACCGTCGCCGGCGTCCTGATCGTGCTCCTCAGCGTTCCCCGCGGGCCAATCACCGACCGCTACGGCGGCTGGGAGAGCTATGCCACCCTCGAGACGGTCGACCGACTGAACCCCCTCAGTAGCTAACCATGTCCGGAACTACCGACTCTGAAGTCGTCGTCGTGACGGGTGCATCAGCCGGCGTCGGGCGAGCGACCGCTCGCGCGTTCGCCGAACGCGGCGCGAAGGTCGGGCTCCTCGCGCGGGGCGAGGACGGGCTCAAAGGCGCACGCGAGGAGGTCGAACGGGCCGGTGGCGAGGCGATTATCGTCCCGACGGACGTCGCCGATCCCGACGAGGTCGAGGCCGCGGCCGAAACCGTCGAGGATACGTTCGGACCGATCGATGTCTGGGTGAATAATGCGATGGTATCGGTCTTTTCACCCGCCGCGGAGATGACCGACGACGACTATCGTCGGGTCACCGAGGTCACGTATTTGGGGTACGTCTACGGCACGCAAGCTGCCCTCGATCGAATGCGGCCCCGCGACGAGGGGACGATCGTTCAGGTCGGCTCTGCGTTAGCATACCGAGGTATTCCGCTTCAGTCGGCCTACTGTGGTGCGAAACACGCGATACAGGGATATACGGAGTCCGTGCGAACGGAGTTGCTCCACGACGACTGTGATGTGCAGCTGTCGATGGTACAGATGCCCGCGATGAATACCCCTCAATTCGAGTGGACGAAAACCCGGCTCCCGAGAAAGCCGCAGCCGGTACCGCCGATCTACCAGCCCGAGGTCGCTGCTCGAGCGATCATCTGGGCCGTCGACCACAGCAGGGACGAACTGTGGGTCGGGCGATCGACGGTGAAAGCGATCCTCGGGAACCGTCTGATCCCGCGGCGACTCGATAACTATCTCGCACAAAGCGGCTACGACTCCCAGCAAACTGACGAGCCGGTCGATCCCGACCGGGAACACAACCTGTACGGACCAGTGTCGGGTGATTTCGGTGCTCACGGCCCATTCGACGATCAGGCGCGCGATCTGAGCTATCAGCTCCAGGCATCGATGCACCGACGAGTGCTCGCCCTGATCATTGGTCTCGTAGTTGCGATTGTGAGCGCCGTTCTTGGTCAGCGCATCGTATCAACCGATTCCAGCTAATTTACTGAGATTTGTGAGCACCAAATCATGGTCGTAGAACCAATCGTGGTCCGTCTGGTTGCTGGGTCCTTCCGGAAGTGCGAGGAGAAAGCCCCGTCGGTTACGCCAGGGATGAATCCGATAACAGGAATTCACGGCTATTACGTAGTCCGACAGCATATCGTGGATTGACATCCTCCTCCACGTAAACGCAGAGGAATCCCGAGCGGTGGGAGTTTCAGGTTCGCAATCCAGTCATCGATCTACCACATCTTTCGGGCGCGGGTAGTCCCACAGTATCGATGTAGTGGACTGCTGGCAGTGCCAAACTGCCGTTACCCCTATCCTCGACCGTGTACGGCGTCCGGGTGTTGTTTTTGCCACAGGGACGCCAGCCGGCGTCAGTAGAGTCGGGGGTATCGTGTCGCGTGCTTTGAGCAGTCGGCACGTCGGCACACCCTTCGAAGATGTGGCGTTCACCGCCTGTTCTTTCGGATACTGCCTCGTTCTGCGGGCGGACAGGCCGCCTCCGAAGGATGGTTCGGAATCCGCTCCGTTCCGACCGATTCCTCCCTGCTAATAGGCCTGCCTGTCACTTAAGCGCCGGTATTTCGAAACGCAAGCGGGTCATCGAACGGGACGTCTCTCCTCAGTGACGGCGCGTATCCACGGCCTGAAGGCCGTGGTATTGCGCCTGTTCAGCCTATAAGCCGTACTCCTGACGAAAACTGGAGTTGAATGTGGATATCCACTATCAAAAACCGATCCCGCACCAGAGCGGCTCGCTCACTCGGTTTGAACCGAGTCGGGTCGATGGCACGGCCCGTGGGTGCAAGCGGATACTCAAGTACACCCCGCCACCGTTGGTGGCCCGACGCACAAACCACAGCCGAGACCTCGTGGTCTGGTCAGGATGCCTTCGAGGACGCAGGAACGACCTGCTGTCCCACGAAGGAATCCTCGCGCTTCAGCGCGGGAGGATGTCAAATACATCAGTTCGTTGACTACGGACGTTCATCTCCGTTGGGCGGTTGAAATTTGGCTGCGGATTTTAGTGTCCCCGGACCGAGTTGGTACGTTGTGGCGCTCGAGGAACTCGTCCGCGACGAGCGGATGAACGCCGTCATCGGATGGTCATTGACGGGCATCGTGGCGCTGGGTGCCATCGAGAGTATTCTTACAGGCGTTCTGCTCTGGGGTGGGTTCGAGCTAGTCATCGTCGCTACGGTATCAGTACCAGCGCTGATCACCAACGACTGGACGGCGATGGTTTCCTGGCCGCTCTTGGCAGTCGCTACGCTCTCAGCCGTTGCTGGTCTGGTCGGATTTCCGTCCGAGACCGTGGTGTATCTCGCTATTGCGACGCTCGCACTCGTCATCGTCGTCGAGCTTGAGACGTTCGCATCGGTCGAACTAAGCCGTCGATTCGCTGTTATCTTTGCGGTACTGACGACGATGGCACTCCAAGCGCTCTGGACCATCATGCAGTTCTACTCGGATCAATGGCTCGGGACCGAGTACCTGCACTCACAGACCGAACTCCAGTGGGATTTCGTCATCGTCACCGTTGTGGGACTCGTGTTCGGCGGACTCTTCCAGTGGTTTGCCGGCCGATTCGAACCAGCGGGTGCTGTCGCTCGAGCCGCGAACGGAGCGGAATCACCATGACGCTCGGCGACGCGCTGGGGCTGACGGATGCTCAGGAGCGCCGTATCGTTCGAGGCCTGCAACTCGGGCTCGTCGCGCTCCTCGGTTACGGGGTAGTGACGTTTCAGTTCGGGATCTCCGGAACGGCAGGATTGGCCCTCGGAATAACGCTCCTGCCGGCGTGGTTGCGTTGGGAGTACGGATACTCGATGGATGCCGGGCTCGTCCTCTGGATTACCACCGCCGTGATCCTCCATACGGTGGGATCGCTTTGGCTCTACGAAGCGTACCAGTGGTACGACGAGATCGCCCACACCGTCTCAGCGTCAATCATTGCGGGGCTGGGGTATGCGGCCTTCCGTGCGTTCGAACTCCACTCCGACGAGATGAACGTCCCGTCGACCTTTCGCTCCGTGTTCATCGTCGTCTTCGTCCTCGCGGTCGGCGTTATCTGGGAGGTACTGGAGTTCGCCCTCGGCGGCGCGGTGGTCACTGTCTATGGAATCGACGACATCGTTACCGACTTCGTGTTCAACGCAGTCGGCGCAGTAATCGTCGCGATTTGGGGAACCGGCTACGTCAGTGAACTCGTCGGGTTCTTCGGGCGACGATTCCGGTCTACTTCTGATAATTAACTTTCAGGATTCTTGTAATACCGCTCGATCAATGGTGCTGCCAACGGCTGCAAAAGCCGGCATGGTGACTATTGAAAGATGGGGTGAACGACCGATCGTCCGAGAGGGACACTGATTTCGCATGAATGAGCAGCGTAACCGGAGATCACGACGGTGGTTCGTGAAGGCAGGCTCACTCACCTCGGCCGCACTAGGACTCGGTGTGACCGGAAATGTGGGTGCACAGGAGGCGCCGGCCGAAAACGACGATGACGAGCAATTTCGAGAGGCGATTACGACTGGCGAAGTGTATTTTTCGGGCGCGGTCTTCCAGGTCGTCTCGCCGCCACTGGAAGACGCCCCTGTCGTGGACAATCCGGACGTCCTGCAGAACCACAGCGTACGTGTTATTGAACACTTCAACACGAACGAAGAGGGGTATCTCTTCGTACCCCAAGATGCACAGATCGAAGAGGGAGAGCAGTACGTATTCGACGACCGACTATCGTCACCGATCGAAGACGAGTTAGCAATTTCCGGTCTCGTTCGCGTCCAGTACCGACCGCTCACTGGAGAGGACCTCCCCTTCGAACTCGAGACCGAGGAGGACTTCGAGATTCTGGACGAGGGTGGCGGCGAAGCTGCTGTCCGTCCGGATAACTTCTTCTCGAGCGCGCCGTTCGAGATCACGTCAGGACCGCAAGGATGGGTTCCACAGGATATCGAGCAAAGCGGCCTGTTCACGGGTTACAATACCGTCCATGCCGAATACTTCGGCACGAACAATCAGTTCCTCTTCTTCCCACAAGAGGGAGCAGAAACGGAGGAGGGAGAACTCTACGTGATGCGTGACGAGTCCGAAATATTCGATCCGGCGGGCAATCTCGTCGCCGCCGAGTTCAATGTCGTCGACGAAGAAACCCTTACTATCGACGATGAGTCGCTTCGGTGATATGATCCCACGACGTTAGTCGTGGGTTTTCTCGCCTAATTCGGAATAACTAGACATCCCTACCGGTCCGATATCTGGTCTCTCCCTTCGACGTCGCCGACAAGAACAGACTGACCGGATGCATGTCGTGAGAAGAGGTGATTCGACTCCGGTGAGCGAAATCATTCGAAACGCGGTGCAGTCCGTCTATGCGGATCAACCGCTTTCCGACGTCTGGCGGAGCGGTCCGCCTCGCGCTCCCCGCCGGATGAGACGAGTCGACGCCCACTCTGATCGCGATCGGCCGAACCGGATATCGGATCGGCGACCGTCTGCCGAAGCGGTACCGACTCGCGCGGTATCAGGTTCGTTGAATATCCATGGATATGTGTTATCCCGCTAGTACGTGTTAACTCCGACGTGCCAATCGCTCCAGATCCAGCAGAGATATTCGATCGGGCGGTCGCGGAAGGTGAACGACGGCTCGACCAGTCACTGCTCGAGCTCACGGCGACCAGCTTCATTGCGGGGTTCACCATCGTCTTCGGCATCGCCACGCTCGGAGTCGTCGACGGACTGGTCGAACCGCGCTTCGGTGACGTCGCACATATCGCAGGCGCGCTCACCTTCGGAGTCGGCGTCGTCTTCCTGGTCGTCGGCCGATCGGAGCTGTTCAACGAGAACTTCTTCGATCCGGCCGCGAAGGCGGTCGACCAGGACGGCTCGTGGCTGCTCGGGCCGCTCCTTCGGCTGTGGATCGTCACCCTCGTCGTCAACCTCATCGGCGGGTTCCTCTTCGCACTCGTCTTTGCCGTCGATGGCGTCCTTCCGTCCGGGTCAGCACATGCACTGTCGCGGACGGCTGAAGAGATCGTCCATCGGCCGCTGAGAGGGATGTTCGCAAGTGCCATTATCGGCGGTGCCCTCGTGAGCTTACTGTCGTTCCTCCTACAGGGCGTCAACAGCGTTCGGAGCCGCATCACGATGGCCTATATCGTCGGGTTCCTGTTGGCCCTCGGGCCGTTCGATCACGTGATCGTCACTGCGATCCACGTCTTTTTCGGGCTTCTCTTCGACGCTCCGATCGGGTACGGAGCACTGGCCGAAACGGTTGTCGTCGCGACCGTAGGGAACTTCGTCGGTGGAATCGGCCTCGTTACGTTCACTCACGTTGCCCAGGTGATGGGATCGGAAGAATAACCGCCACGAAAAGCGATCTCCCGGCCGCATCCGGCCCAGAGCACTTGGGTACTCGTCCCATCCGATTCCGTCATGACCAGTGGAGACGCGGGTTCGACCGACGGGTCGACCGAAGAAACGCGTCGTCTCATCCTCAATCCGACGAGCGGGGACGGGGATCACGTCGAACAAGTCCGTCGACTCGCCGCTGACCACGGATTTCGAATCGTTGAGACCGAACGCGCTGGACACGCGGTCGACATCGCGACGCAGGCCGCGGCCGACGATGTCGACCTCCTCGCGATCTGCGGCGGCGATGGAACCGTTCACGAAGCCGTTCAGGGGCTCGTCGCGGCCGACGCACTCGAGGATATGGTGCTCTCTATCATCCCGGCAGGAACGGCGAACATCGCCGCGTCGGCGCTGGGGATCGACCAGATACGAGACGGGTTCGCGGCCGCGGACCGAGGTGAGACGAAGCGACTCGACCTGGGAATGGCCGACGGCGAACCGTTCGTACTGTCGGCTATCGCGGGGCTTCCCGCAGCGGCGAGTACGGCAGCCTCGGAGGAACTCAAAGAACGGATCGGCACGCTCGCGTTCGTTATCGAAGGCCTGCGGACCGCTCGAGAATTCGACGGACTCGAGGTTGCGGTTGACGCCGCCGCAGGCGACGGAGAGTACGTCTGGCAGGGCGAGGCGCTGTGTCTGGGGATCGGTACCCTTCGGCGGTTCACCGGCGAAAACGAACCGTCGAACGCCCGCACCGGACGCCTCGAGGTGACGATCGTCGATCGGATGCCGCCGACGGACGCGATCGCTGAGGCCGTCGAACGACGGTTCCTCAGTCGGGAAACGCCCCACGTCACGACGATCGAAGCGTCCGCCCTCGAGGTCGTCGCCCTGAAGGACGAGCCGGTGCAGTTCAGTCTCGACGGGGAGCGTCAGGAGTACGAGACGGTCGAGATCGGTGTTCGGCCGCGAGCGCTCCGTGTTTGCGTGGGAGAGGAGTACGGTGACCGAGGCCGTTCCATGCCGGTATGACGGTTACGCCCGCAACCGTCGAGACCCGCGGGGGAACCCCGACGGCGGCCGGTTCCCCGACGAGTCGTAGGGGGCCTCGACATCGGGTTCATCAGCTCACGATTCATCGCGTTGATTCGCCGTCAGGACGGGAACTGACGCGGTGCGGAGGACCCGTTCGGTGATACTGCCGAGGAGCCGGTCGTCCAGACCCGTCCGACCGTGTGTTCCCATTACTACCAGATCAACTCCCGCGGCCTCGGCGTAAGAGATAATCTCTGTCGGAACCGATCCGGATTCAACGGCGGTCACGACGTCGTCGACGCCTCCGTTGGTCGCCGTCGACTTAGCGTCCTCGAGCAGGTCCATCGCCTGTCTCTCGCGGTCCAATTCGCCGCCCAATCCGAGGAGTCCGTCCTCGAGGACGGCGAGGATATGGAGCGTCGCGCCGTGGCGCTTCGCGACATCCGTGCCCATCTGTAGTGCGGTCGTCGCGTGCTCGCTTCCATCGGTCGAGACAAGAACGGACTCGTACGGATAGGTCGGTTCGTCAATCGCATGAACTGTCAGTACCGGCATCGGCGCCGTATTGACGACGCGTTCGGCAACACTCCCGACGACGTATCGCTTGAGGCCGTCTCGCCCGTGGGTCCCTATCACCACGAGATCGACATCCTTCGTCTTGGCGTAATCAATGATCACGTCGTGGGGCGTCCCCTGCAAGACGTCCGTAGTCACGGCAACGTCGCTGTCCGCTGCCCGTTCCCGCGCGTCCGAGACGATCTCGTCGCCTTTGCGTTCGAGGACGTCCACGACGTCGGTGCCAGCACGGGTCTGACTCGGCTTGTTCGTGTCCGCGACGTAGAGGAGCGTGACGGTCGTGTCGTGATCGGTCGCGATCTCGAGCCCGTGGTCCAGTGCTGCCGTCGCCGAATCGCTCCCGTCGACGGGAACGAGAATACGGTCGTACATGCCTATCACTGACCACGTTCTGGATCGGTATACATATTTGACCTGCCAGCAGAGGGGTACTTCCCTTCCGCATATTCGGCAGCTGGCGGAACAGGAGTATGTTGCGATCCGAGTGTCATCGTCAACGGCATCTCTTCGCTGACGTTCGTCTCGTTTCCGCAGTACTTTGAACGAGGATACGATGTTCGATTCTGTCCGTAGCAGTGAGAGTAGATTTCGACGACGGCGTTGGTCCACACGTTCGGAATGCTTGGCCCCTACGATCGTGTCTGGTAGACCTAATTCGCACAGACTCTCTCGGGACTCGTCGGTGGCGCCGTCAACGTGACGTACCGATCATATCGACTGGAACGCCATCCCTCGAGCCGATCTTGATCGGTATTCGTCGACAGAATCACGTTCGGACGCGGCTTCGTCTGGGACGTATTCGAGTACGTCGGTCACGTGCGGTTGCCGGTCCTTATTGGTGATCTATCGGTATCGGTGTTCGGCATTCGGTACCCTTAGCTTCGTATCTTCCCTGCCAGTCCGACGCGATGATCGGTTTTCAGTTGGTATAGTATGTCATCACCTTGTCCTTTATTTGAGGCACTCACCAGATCCTCCACCAAAATCATTATTATACAATACCTTTATGGACATATATCTCAACAAGTAGCAGATAATATACTACTAATTTTCACATCCAGTCGAAATGGTAGAAATTCCAGGAAAACAGGTATAACGACCGTCTGGTCGCATGGCGACTACAGCCATATGTGATTTCATTACATGCTCGGGCCTGGGAATGATTCGAAATCGGTGAGAGAAACGAAGAAACCACCATCTTCGCCTGGTTGTAGCAGGTACGAGGTGGGATACTCGCCGGCAGCGAAATACTCCTCCGGTGTCTTCAACTCAGTGTCCACCACCGTATCTAGTTGGTCGGCGAAGTCGACTGTGATCATCGGCTCAATTAGGGAAATCTGCCCCCTCCCATCACTGTCCGGATCAGACGCTCCATAGATACATGTGTGAGTGAATTCACCGTCTTCCTGGTGCTCCGATGAGCTTGGATCGGCAATCGGCTCTCCCCGTCCTGCCTCAACGATTGGCGTATCGGGTTCACCATCGTCGTTGGTGTCGACCACTGGCGGCCGGATGTGATCCTCGGGCATCTGGGCTTCTGGAATCGAATAGGTCGCTGGCCGTTCTTCGATCCCCTCGACGGTCGACTGATCGAGCATGAAGAACTGGGTATCTAAGTGGGGTACGTCGTACACTCCCTCCGGCCAGTGTCCCTCTGGAAGGTAATTGAACCGTAGGAAGGTGAATTGATGGAGATTGAGGGCGTCACCACCGGTCGTTTCTGATGGAAAAGTAAGCGGTATTGCAACCTCCTCATCGCCTAACGCATCTATTGCAGCGCTATCAAAGTAAACACCGAGCGAGAAGACACTGTCGGCTGACATCGTTGTTGCGTATGCCGTCACTGTCCCCTCTCCGATGTCATGTGATCCGCCTGCGTGGAGGTGCCGTGTCTCTGACTTTGAGGGCGCGCTGGCAGTTGTGGTGCCAGTCATCACCGCTCCCCCGACAGCGCTTCCCCCAATTGTTTTCAGTACTGTACGCCGAGTTGTCTCTTTCAGGTTGGTCATACGTTTGCCCCGTGTGTTTCGCTGAATCGTGTGTTTTCTCGACCGATTGCCGCTCAACTAACTCGGAATTGAGACTCTCGCATTCGATAGTTCCCTCTCTCAGCCCGTTCTTGGGCCTTGATATCATATAGCGTGCTCCAGTCCATAATTCTATTCGATAAGTATCTTCCAAGGCCCTGCAAACATTCCTACCCTCTTGGAAAATTATTAGCAACTGCGTGAGCGTAGACTTCCGCATGGCCCCAGACCAATCCGCCAGAGCCTCTACGCTGGACGCGATTCAGGTCTTCGCCAATTCGGAACACAGCGTAGAGGTGTTCAAGGCGCTCACAGAAGGGGCGACGACGAGCAAGGCTCTCACAGAGCAGACGGAGGCCTCCCGGTCGACAGTTGCGCGGGTGCTCGCTGAGGGTGAATCACGGGGATGGATCGACTCTGTGGGGAGTCAGTATAAACTCACGGATAGAGGGGAGATTATGATCGACGAATTTTGCGAGTATCTGCAGACTATCGAAGGCGTCCAGCAACTCGGGGCCGCCATCAATTGGCTTCCGTCTCCTGTTTACTCGATTGATTTTCGTCATCTGAGCGATGCTAACATCATAACGCCGACTTCCTCTCATCCGGCTGGCCCATATGATCACGTGGCAGAGATGATTCGTGATGCGAATGAGATGCGCTCTCTTGTGGAAGTTGCTCTTCGTCGATTTGTGAAACTTATCCATAACCAGTCTGTGGGCGGGAAATTGGATGCTGAAATCGTGATTAAAGCTAGTTGGTTCGACACCCTTCCTGCAAAACCAGAACAGGTGCCTCTGTGGCGTACAAGGGCAGAAAAGAATGGTGTCTGGATGTATGAGGGGGAAGTCCCAATTAATATTCATATCTTCGATGAGTCAGTAGCTATCTGGTTGGGTGAAGAACAAGGAGAGGAACGGGAAGTTCGAGGATTGTTAGTTACTGGAAATCCAACTGTTGTGTCGTGGGCCGAATCACTTTATCAAGATTACCGGACCGAGGCTAAGCAGGTTGGTCCGGCAATATTACCGAAGGTCTAGTGACTCTACGCTTTTGGGTAGCCACACGCAGCATTCCGTTGGTCCAGAGATATGGTTTCCCGGACCCGGATCGGAGAACCTGAGGTATTTTCCGGCCTTTGGCCTGGTGTCAGCAGTATCCGCAGGGAACGGACATCCGAACGTTCAGCGGAGGTTTGACCGTTTATTTAAATATCGTTATATAAGTTAGACAGAGGGATACGCGATGTCAGCAGTCATACGCACCACTTTCTTGCGCTCCTCGTTAATCGCTTCTCACCTGTCGAAGTCAAGTCTCGTCGTCGACAGCGTGTGGTGCCCACTCATCGATATCCTCTCCGCCGAACCGGTCGTTCGCTGTCCGCGTGCTTTCGCGGAATTCCGCCATCTTCACACCGTCTGGAGTCCCGATATCGGGAACTTTCTTCTTTCTGCCAAGCGGTGACCAACAATCTTCCTCTCCCGATCATTATGTTGGTGAAGACTGCGATGGAAGTTGCTGGAGTTCGTGTGCTGATTTCGCCGTGAAGATGTCTGGTTCAGTTGTCCTACTCGCCGGTCGGGTCAGATGTTACCGACGGTGACCGCGTGATCTGGATGACTCTTCTGGGAATATCTCCTGGTTTTATGCAGAGCTACAATCAATGGTAGATAAAACGCATGCGTGTATCCTATCAACATACAAATATTAACAGCGGCAATGAATCGACGCTACTGCGGTTTACAGCTGCGGATGGCACGCGTGCCTGTATTCTCGTCGACGCAGGAGATGGCGTCAATCTCGACACGCTGCTTGCAGACGATGAGTATCTGAACGCAATCTTACTCACACACCCGCATATCGATCACTATCGCACGCTCGCAACGAACGTCCGACACAGTGCACCAGTCTATACCGCAGACACAACTGCCGCTATCCTCGAGCAGGCTCTGCCGGAGGCCACAAAGGATAACGACCTCGGGGATGTCTCCGCCGCTCTCGACGCCCTCGAACCGATCGACGAATGGACGTCGATCCTCAACGGACTCGAGGTCCGGCCGATCGCCGCTGGCCACACGCCTGGCGGGGCTGGGTTCCTAGTCCGGTTTCGCGATGAGACTGCGACTGACGACCCCCTAGACGGCGAGCAACACGTTCTCATCTCGGGAGACTTCACGACGCGACCGTGTGCGGGATTTCCGGGTCTGGCAACATCGTACCCGTTCGATATCGACTGTCTGTTGCTAAACGTCGCGAGTAACGATTCCTACACGACGTCGCTGAATGAGTCACTTCAACTGACCCTCGAGCACGCGTATGCTGGCTCACGAGTGGTCGTCGCAGCGAGTTCGTTGACTGGCGTTCACTACGCGACACTGCTGGGTCACTGTATAGAAGTGCTCGAGCGCGAGGTTCCGATCACGCTCGTCGGTCAGGCTGCGAAACTCTACGACAGCCTCGAGTACGATGTGTCCGGGGTCGAACCGACAGCGGTCTTCGACCGGACGAGCGAGGTACTGGCAGATGGCGGGATCACGATTGCAGGACCGGAAATGCCGACGACCGGCAGTACACAGCGACTCCGGCAAGCGATCGATGACGATCCTGCTGCTGCGTTCGTTCAACTGACGACGGGAGACGAGGTCGACCCAGCAGACACGCGCTGTACCACACAGGTGTTTCCACTGTCAAATCATCCCAGTAGCGAGACGATCACCGACATTGTTCGCGATATCGCTCCGAAAGAGGTCGTCATCAAGCACGCGAGCGGACGCACGCTCAAGGAATTTCAGCGGCGCTTCGATCGCTGTTTTACGTGGGGAACGAACGATACAGGGATCCATTGTCTCTACGAGAACGGCGAGTGGCAGGTCCCCGACTGGATCACCGACTCGACTGCAAGTCGAATTCAAAGCCGACAGTGGGAAGCGATCCAAGAGCAACCACTCGAGATCGACGCCTCGCTGCCTCGCTGTCGACATAGATCGATCGATCTCGAGGCGGAAGGTGTCGATCTCGATGCCCTCGAAGAGACGTTTTCACGGGCTATCGAGGACCCGTATGCCGGTACCGATCCTGAGAACGACGGTTCGAAAGTAGCTGAAAGTAATGAGGACGACCGACAGACCGATCGATCGTTCGAAGAAGACGTTCTCGCCCGTCTCGAGGCGATTGAAACGACACTCGAACGATCCGAGGAAACGGTTTCAGCCCGTGTGTTGAGCGATGGTGCGGACAAGCAGGTCTTGCAACTCCTAGAGACCGCTGATGTCGAAGCTGGTGACGTAGTCGACGTAACTATCAAAACGGAACCCAGTGACGACTAAACTCTCTGCTCAACGACATCATTAACAGGAGAGATCAAGTCTTCCGCCGTGTAGCCTCGGAACCGTTTCATCAGGAGTCGGGCGTTGTCGATCGCCGCGTACAGCGACGGCGGGTACCGGGACGGAAAGACTGGCCAGCCGTCGGCGGGTAGATCGAGTAGTATCTCGAGCCGTCGGAGTGGTTCGATTGCCTGTTCAGGAAGTGCCGGCTCCTCTTTCTGTTGGCTCTTTTCGAGACCAGTTATCACGCCGTTCTCAAGGTTGACGTTGCCGCGTCCGATCAATACTCGAGTTCGGCGGTGCCCGCGGAGTTGAACGGGCAATGGAGAGCGGGCACCTATACCGCGTGATGACCAAGGTGTGAACGAATGAGTAACGATATAATCGAATTTGAGCTACTCGGCAACGCCACAGTGATCCAAACCGACGGCGAGCCACCGGTGGTCGTTCCACAGACCGTGACGCTGCCGGCCCCAACGGGGGACGACAAAGTTGCGGTGCTTCAACTCCCGCGCGAGGTCTCGCTCATCGACGTGCTCCCGCGTGACAACGACGACCTCGAGTACTACGATCGGGACATGGCAACACAGGCTATCGTCGACGGGGAGTCCAAAAGCGAGGCCTGGCTCTCGGCGGACGCACTCGCGAACGCCGATCAGCTCATGATCGAAACTCGAAACGGCCAGGATCTCGAGAGCGTGTCGGTCGACGGTGAATATCGTGGATGGACAGCGCAATTCAGGAAACGAATTCGGGAGTTCAAACAGAGCCGACGGACGAACAAGGCACCCGTTCGAGGGCGATAGCATGACCGACACGAAAACCTACGAGTGTCCGTCGCCCGACTGTTCGCCCACGGCCGACGGTATCGCCGAGTTCGACGGGCTGGCCATCGTCGACATCTTGATATAGACCAGCGGGACACGTCTCTCGAGTCACTCGAGCAGCGCGATCGGATCGTACCCCGCCGCGTTCGCCCAGCCCGCGTCGATTTCGACGTGAACGCCGGCGGCTTCGAGGCCGATCGTCTCGAGGACGGTCGCCGCTTCGTCCGGTGACGTCTCCCCGAATCCTGCGAACTCGGCCCCGTCGAAGTCGGTCTCGCCGATGCACCGGAGCAGCGCCGGAAGTCCGCCTTCTAGCTCCCGCAGTGTGTACACGACTGGATCCCGGTTCG
Organism: Natrinema amylolyticum; assembly: GCF_020515625.1. NCBI lineage: Archaea > Methanobacteriati > Methanobacteriota > Halobacteria > Halobacteriales > Natrialbaceae > Natrinema > Natrinema amylolyticum. Next base: position 4,547 of record NZ_JAIWPJ010000010.1, on the reverse strand, counting down.
GACCATGTCGTCGACGGTAGCATGCGGGGAGTGAAAGAACGTCACCTTGCGTCATCGACCGTGTACTCGGGAATCCACGGCGGCATCGATCGGTCCTTCGACCAGCCGAACAGGTGCCGCTTCTCGTTGGCGTAGTAGTACCGATAGGCGTCGACGTAGTCGTCGGCCGTCCACTCTCCAGTCAGTTGCGGCGGAGCATCGCGGCCCTCAGTGGGCCACTCAAGACCGCGAACGCGTTCCTCCTCGAGCAATCGAACGGTCGCCCACGAGCCGTGGCGATCCGTCGATTCGTGATCCCACCGATAGCGCCACTCGTCGTAGGCACGGTCGGTGTAGTCACGCAGATACTGCCAATTGGCGAGCGACCGCGCCGCCCAGCGCGTCAGCGCGTTATCGGGATGAGTGAAATAGAGCGAGTCGGACTCCGGGTAGCCGTTCAACTGGACCGCCGTCGTCAGCACCATCGAACACTCGAAGACGCTACTGGTGACGTGCCGGTCGACGAGCCACGCCGCGGTCCGCTCGAGGTCGCGGTCGAGCCAGAAGGCGTTGACCATCGACCGCCGGTACGCGGTGCGAGCAGTTAGTACTCCCTCTGACACTGCTACTATCATTGCTCGCTGTTTGCAGACTGGTTCGGTCCAGTCCGGATCGCGGTGCTGGTCTACGCGATGGTCTTCCATCGAATATCGGGCACCGAGATTATCCGGAGACGGCTAGTCTCGTCATCGCGAGGTCGGTACTCATCTCCGGGGCACGGCTGTGCCGTTCACGAACCGTATGGCCGCATGATCGATCGCGCCCAGCGATAGCGGGCCGATGGACTGCCGACCACACCCCCGCATGCATATCTGGTTGGTCGGTGTAGGTCGCCAGGCATGACTCCAGAGACGCCTGACGTGACGTTTCACCGGTCGGCCGACCTCGATGCAGCGGCACCGACGCTGATCGAGGGGCTACCGGGCCACGGATTGGTGGCCTCGATTGCTGTCGATCAGATCACCGACCAGCTTGGTCTCGAGCAGTATGGGGCGATCCGGTCTGAGACATTGCCGCCCGTTGCATCGTTTACCGATGGTCTGGTTCAGGATACGGTACGCGTCTATGGCGGTTCAGACCCTGATATCATGACGCTGCAGAGCGATGTTCCGATACCTGAGGACGCGTTCTCGGGCCTCAGCCAGTGCGTACTGGAGGACCTAGTAGAGGACTTCAGCCGAGCGATCTTCCTCGCTGGTGCACCGGCCCAGTCTGAGGAACAGCAGGGAGACGTCGTCGGTGTGGCAACGACCGAGGAACTAAAGATAGAACTCGAAGAGGCGGACATCGCACTCGCAGAGGAGAACGGCGCTGTCAGTGGCGTGACCGGCGCACTCATCAATGCGTGCTACCAGGCGGATGTTCCAGCAGCCTTACTGCTCGTCCGGGCAGACCCACGGCTCCCGGATCCGGCCGCGGCTCGGTCCGTGATCGAGAACGCACTCGAACCGCTCGTCGAGTTCGAGATCGACACCAGTGAACTCCAGGAGAAAGCTGAGGAGATCCAGCGCCAGAAACAGCAGGTTGTACAGCAGTTACAGCAGGCGCAGGGCCAGCAGGAAGAACCTGTCCGAGGGATGTTCCGGTAGGAGAGCGTCTCGATTCTGGGAGATCACGCTGTGCCCAGTGTTTTGGTTATTATCCCAACTGCGGCCGGGATTCCTCCGCCTTTAGGCGGAAGTGGATGTCAATCAGCCTATTGGTATGGGCTTGACATAGAATCGTTTAGCTGGAGTAAGGCGCTAAACCTCCTTCCTTAGCGAGCGCCGGAGGAGCGAGCATCAAGGGCATACAGCGCCGCTCGTGTTTCTTACACAGTTCTGTTGCAGGCCTATATACTCGAAGTGTTTTTGTATTAAGGTATGTTCGTTGCGGCGAAACGTGAACCTCGAACCGGCTCGAGAACCAGTTCGTGTCCCGAGTGTAACGGACGGGTTGCCATCAACGCAGTCGAAACCATTTCGGAGAGATCTAGAACATATTACTCAAATTACTAAATTGTGAAATATGTTCTGAGTCGCTTAGATATATCAGATAGACAGAGTCTGTTCGCGGGCCCGTACGTCACTAGCCTCCTACAGGAGTGGATGGTCGCTCTGCTGCTCCGACCCGGATACCTCGAAATAGTACGGGTCTAGGCCCGTAGGCACTCATCCTTTAATGAATCAGCAGGTGAACAGTTGGAAGCCGTTCAACGAGGACGATCCCGTGTTCGTGATACTGGCCGTTCTCGGGTTCGTTCTGATCCTTTCTGGATTAGCCTATATTGGGTGATCTCTTCGAGGTGGCGAGCCTGAGTCGGTTGTTTATTCAGATGTTCCTCAGATACTCCCTCCGCTGCTCCATCTTCTCCTTCTCGGTCCGTTGATCGTAGTGCATCTCGAGCACCTTCTGGCTCACGCTCGCCCGATCTCCGACGGCCGCCTCCGGCACGTCACTGTTCAGGTAGTGCGTGATGCTCCCCCGCTGAACCGCGTGCGGGCTGACGTTCGACGGACACTTTGAAAACTTGCCGCTGTTGGTCGCTTTACGCGGAGGAGGATATCAATTTAGTGGATAAACAGATATGTTCATACTCCAAATCCGGCCCGAATCCTGACTTGTATACCTGCAGAAGCGATCATCCCACAACCAGAAGCATCTCAGAGTAGATAGATTCCTCTCTCGAGAAAACGAACTACCAATACTCAACAAACCAGAGAACCATTCGCACGGATCAGGGAGGATCGATCAGGTCGTTCGAATCTGCAAGTGATCCATCCGGATACACATCTCTCCACAGTCGAACAGTCGCTCGAGCAACGAGCTCGACTGTGGAGACCGTAATGCACGAATCCTCGACGTCGTCGTCATCATTGGACGCATCTGGTGGGGGATGGAAGTGGGGATCATCGTCCGGATCGGTGTAATCATGCGGGTGGACGTCCCATCGAAGATCATTCCCGAGATCGTCCGTGTAGTGGATATTATAATCACCCTGCGTTGACCACTCAACATCGAATCTCCCCTCTCTAGCCTTACTAACACCGTCGGAGAGGAAAATATGCAATTCGTTCGGATTGAAGAAATCGTCCAGCTCTGCATCAGCTAACGGCTCTTCGTCCTCCACGATATCGCGAAAGTCGATCAGTGCGTCTCGATCAGTCGGACCGCAGAGAGAATGAGATTCAGTCTTCGAATTCTTACCGTCCATCACACCGCAGTTCGCTTATTGACGACATCTTCCGCCTGATCTAGTGCGAGTGCCACCTTCGCGAACCCAAGGTTTCGACGCGTCGTCTGCCACGACCTGAGTTCCTCTCGATCGAGGTCGGCATTATCCCACGCAATATCCTCAGGCTCCTCAACTCCAGTCCGATCGCGATACTCATTGATCTCTGCCTGCATATCATTGACCCTGTTGAGTATGGTACCCGTGTCAGCATTCTCGAGAATATCATGTGCATTCTCGAGGATCAACGATTCCATCGATCGCTGATAGAGTGTTGCCCCTCTATTAGGGTCCGACGTCTTCTTTACATAGCCACTATCAGCGAGTTCCTCCAGGTGGCCCCGAGCAGTCCCCTCTGCAACCAGCGCTTTGTCAGCGATTTCACTGGCTGTCATCCCATCGTACGTTGTTTTGATCACAGTCCGAACACGCTCGAACGTGGATGTATTTTCTTTCCACTTCTCTCTGACTGCATCGTTTACGTCCACCTTTTCTGGATCAGCCATGCCTACGTGAAGAACTACCCACTGGAGAGATAATTAATTTGGGGGTCAGTATATTGAGTTCATAGGGAAAATAAACTTCATATGACACTACTCAGGGCGCTGTTTCGTTAAGCGTGAAAAGTGAGGCGGCACGATTTTGTGGTGTCCATGCCAAAAATCCGCCGCCTCAGTGGGTGTAGCGACTGGATCGATTTGAGTTTTGTGGAGCGAGAGCGGACACCGCGCCAGCTAATGGAACTCGGTATTCGACTCCATCTTGCTGGTCTCTCGCTTTCGAATACCGTTCGAGAATTAGAGAAGTTCGGTGTCGAACGCAGTCGCAAGGCAGTCCACGATTGGGTCCACAAGTGCAATCTACAGCTAGCGGATGACGAGAAGCCGAATCACGTCGCGCTCGACGAGACAGTGATTCAACTCAACGAACATCGGTATTGGCTGTACACTGCTGTCGATCCGGAAACGAACAAAATTCTCCATATGAGGCTATATTCAACGACTACGACCGCGTTGACAGAACGGTTCCTGCAGGAACTCACTGAGAAACATGATATCGATGATGCCGTGTTTCTCGTCGATGGAGCAAAACATCTCCAGACTGCACTCCGTCGATCTGGGCTTCGATTTCGATACGAAAAACATGGAAATCGGAACGCTGCTGAACGTATCTTCCGTGAGATAAAACGACGTACTTCTTCGTTCTCAAACTGTTTCAGTCACGCACAACCGTCAACAGCTGAATCGTGGCTCCAAGCCTTCGCCGTCTGGCACAATGCTACAAACTAAACACGACC
>NZ_JAIWPJ010000009.1 GCF_020515625.1 Natrinema amylolyticum | reverse complement strand
GTGGCGAGGTTCCTCCCGTACCCATCCCGAACACGGAAGATAAGCTCGCCTACGTTTCGGTCAGTACTGGAGTGGGCGACCCTCTGGGAAATCCGATTCGCCGCTCCTACTCATACTCGCATTCACACAGTGACCACTAGGTAATATCCTGTACCAACAGGTGAAACAGGAGCCAGAATCTCATGACAATCTCCTCATGAGCGTGAACTACGATCCGACACCGTAGAAATATAACCTTTAAAGTCGTGACACAGTTGTTTCATGTGTACGAACTCTCGTCGGTGTTTCCCGCTGCTACCAGTGGAATCCTCGAGTCCTTTCGAAGAGATGCGAAACAGAGTACGAAGAACATCCGCGTCAGGAAGCGGTGATCGATCGATACGAGAAACGAGTGTAGCTCCATCTGCGAGCTAATCTGGAGACAACTGACGCGGAAGAACCTGTTCCCAGACGTGTTTATCTAGGAGTCTAACCGTCATCGGCTTCTCGACCACGATACAGCAAGAGAGTCGGGGATATCCGAACCGAACGGCTGCGGCGTCGTGCCAGTGAGTTGGTTCCGGCGCGGGGTCGACCTCGACGGTACAGGTCGAACACAGCCCGCGACCGCCGCAGTTAGCGTACTGGGACACCGTTCCGTAGACCGGAAAGTCGCGCTCGAGCAGCGCGTCCCGAAGGTTTGCGCCGCGTTCGACCTCGATAGTCGTTGGTTCCTCTCCGGTGATGACCGTCACCGGAATTCTCTCGTTCATGGCCTCCAGTTCGATGTCGTGCTACGTGATTCTACTGGGGGACACGCCTGACGGTCTCGCGTACGGAACTATTACCAGGTTGCTTCGGACTTCGTGCTCGACTCAGTTACTCTATCTAATAGATTGTAAATAACAGTAGACCAATAGATCATCAGATCGGAAGTGGAGAGACGGGTCTATCGATCGCTACAGGATAGTGATCCCGATGAGAGCGATTCCAGCGATGCCAGCAAGTACACCGACCGCGTATGCCAGTTGCTCGCCCCACGCGACCGTCCGTTCGAGTGAGAGCACGACTGCAATGAGGGCCATCCACACGATATTCATCGAGCCGACGATCACGATGAACGTGAAGAGGGCCCAACAGCACCCGATACAGAAGACACTGAACTCCCAGCTCATTCGCACGGCACCGCGAATCCCCGGCTGGTGGTGGCCCATAAGGAACCCGAGCGGAGATCGGCAGTATCGCAGGCACCGGTATTTGTAGGGAGACAGCTGATACGTCGCCAGCAGCAGGAGTGAACCGGCCACCAGGAGACTACCGTGCTCGCTCGCGATACTGGCTATTGGCACCACGGCGTTAACGGCGAGTGGAACAACCCCTGTTAGCATCCACACCAGCGCGTACGTTCCCATGAACGCCGCTACCCGCACCCCTTTTCCTCTTTTGGTCGTCCCCTCGAGTGTCTCGTAGTACAGCCGAAAGAGGGGTACCGACGCCGGATACATCATCGCGATCATCATCACCCCCCACATGAGCAGATAGAGGCCCACACCGGTGAGACCGTTCGAGAGCGCCATCGCTTCCGGTGCCCCGGGATCGGACAGCTGTGATCCGTGTGTCGATCCCGGTATCGGTAACCAGCGTCCGGCGAGCATTACCCACGCGAGCAGTGCGATCGCGTACGTGACGAGCGCGACAATCGGAACTCGTCGGCGGGAGAATCGTTCCCGGAACGATGCACGTGTGCGCATGATCGAAATATGAAGATGCGTAACTGCCTCCGTTAGGCGTTTGCCAGCTCGAAGTCACAGAAGTACGAGTTGTTCTCCGAGACGTCCCACGAGAACTCGTCGTTGTAGGAAACGCTGGCTGTCGTCGACTTCCCAGTCTGTACCTCACGACTCTTCGTGAGCGGATGTGGTGAGATGGTGCCGAGATCCTCGTTAAAGCCCTGCTTCCCGATCACTTCCATGGAGATGATATCCCCCATCTCTACGGAGAACTCTGCGCCATCCCGGTCGAACGTGATAGGGACGGTCGTGACTTCGGCGCTTTCGACGTGGGTGTCGGCGACAGGAGCGAAGATCCCTCCAGCCCGCCCAAAGTAGATGTCCTCGAGTGCAGCCCGCTGGTCGTCGGTTGCCGCCTCGTCAATGAGGAGCACGACGTTCCACTTCGTCTCGGGCGCGAACATAACGCCCGCTTCAGTGGAGATGAGCAGTCCGACAGAGAGCCCGCTCAGGTTCACGTCCCCGTACTGTCCGTCCCGTATATGCCACGCCAGCGACACCGTACAGACGTCGTCGTCGGGTGGTTCTAGCCAGATGCACTGACACGTGACGTCACAGTTGCAGGCTTCGACGTAGTCCCCTTCGAGTTGCCATTGTTCGGCCATTTTGTGACCACCATGTGGGACGCCAACGTATAACGTATTAGATCTTTCAGTCAGACCGGCACTATCTCAGTTCTTTTGGCACATATAGAAGCCGTATTCATCACCTCATTCTCTGGATTGACTAGGAATGGTACGATTCGTTGTGGGACATCGGTCACCGGTACTGTGCAGGGATCTCTACCGATACTCGCTGAGGGCTCAATAGACTCGCGTCATCTGGACAAGTCGACCGATCCCAGTCCGCCCGGTAGGTCGGCTGCGGTAGTCCGCTGGCCGACGCTCGGCGGCAGCGGCGATTGCGTGCTGTCCGTCGCGAGAATCGGTGCTGGTACCGTGACGGCAGGCCGAAAACGAGCGTACTGCGGCGTCGCTTCCCAAATTACTCTTGGTTTCCTTCGGCGGAAGCGGGACGAAGTGAGGAGAGAACGAACTCGTCGATCGCACGCCGTGCCTGGTCAGGGGCGTCGTCATGTCCGAGCGCGATCTTCCTGGCTCGAGCGGCGTGGATGACGTCCGTGATGAGTTGTGCCATATCTTCGACGTCGACGTCTCTGAAAGCGCCCTGTTCGATCCCGGTTCGGAGAACGCTCGTGATTTGCCGCGGAGCTGTTCGTAGTGGTCGGTGAACACGTCGCGGTGACGGTCGTTGTGCTGGGCCTGCGAGAATAGTTCGTGGTAGACCGTCATTCGCTCCCAGTGGTCGAAGCCGTCGCCGAAGTCGGGCCCGAACAGGCACTGATCGATTCGCGTCCGCAACGCCTCCCACGGATCCGCGGCCTCGTCTATCTCGGGCTGGTCCTCGTACTGTTCGATGAGGTACTCGAGTCTGTCGATTGGCCTGCTCTCGCCCCGTCACTCCGAGTCCGAGAGTAACTCGCTGACGTACTGGTCTTCCCACTCCCGTCGAGCCTCGAGTTCACGGCGGCCACGGGCGGTGATCGTGTAGTAATTCGTTCGCTTGTCGAGTTCGCCTTTCTCGACGAGGCCCTTGTCGACGACCTCGTCGAGATTCGGATAGAGCCGCCCGTGATGGATCTCCTTCTCGTAGTACTCCTCGAGTTCCTCTTTGATCGCGAGCCCGTGTGGGTCGTCCTGGCCGACGATCGTGTACAGGAGGTCACGCTGGAAGCCAGTGAGATCGTACATAGCGGAATGTCCGCGTATCGACGGATAAGGATTCCGAGAACAGACGCAAGAAAGGATATAGCGCATGGAAGACGCGCTTGGTCATGTCTGCCTCTTCCCGGCGGACTCCCTTCATGAGAGGAACAGCTACGCACTAGTATCGTCGCCGTGAAGAACAACACTCTCTTCTCACCGAGAGCGGAGTAACGACGCTCGTCGATCAGCGTCGTGAGCCGCGTGTCTGCCGTTTCAATGTGAGATCCTCGCGAACGATCCCACGAACGATCAATCCGATCGAGTCGGCACGTTCGATTTCAGACGAAGAAGCGAATTGTCGGGTCCCATCACCAGCAGATGAGCTGCTTCCGTGTAACGGAGAACGATCTCAGAAACCTATCAGACGTTTCCGTGTATCCGTTACTGAAAATATGGAATCGATCACTCCTCTATTTTACCGTTTTACATGTATTTCAGCCTCATTTTTATTTCCGCGTTTTCACAACTGAAGTCGAGGCGTATCGCTGGCAGGTATAGTTCAGCGACCGATCGATATAAGTAAGTAAAATTATATTCTCGGCGCTATGTTTCCTGATCAGTTCTAGGCGGAAAGAGATTGCAATAAAGTCGTATATAGCCGGTATACGTTTCGTATATGGCTTCCACTTCATTCCGGGGTCAGCAGTGGTTGTCGATCAAGAGTGCTCACGATAGAGTTCGATCACGGTCTCGTCGACCGTGACGTGATCCGGGATGCGTCCGGTATCGGGTTGTTGAGTCGTTTTGTATACTCTGTGTGAACTATTGATCGCGCTCGTACAATGCTGGATTTCTATAAAATCCGAATAGTAAATGAAAGAGATACCGAGCGAGAGAGCTGAATATGAGGATTCATAAACAACCGCAGCGTTTCTTTTCGTCGTCCAAAACCCAAGTCGATTTGATCGGTGAGAGGGGTGGAATTGCTTCTCAAACTGGCCTCACTAGATGGTGTGCTATGGTCGATTGATTTGGGACACCCACTCGAGGTCTGCGGAACTGAAGCCGAATGCGAGCGTCGCTAGTAGAAGACGCTGAAGAGGCCGAATTGCAGCGGGAGCAAGAGCAGGATCGTCGCGGCCGAACAGGAGACCGTCGCGACGATCAGCTCCCGCGTTTCGATGTCTCCCTCGTTCAGAATAACGATGAGAACTGCCGACTGGTAGGGGAAGAAGTACGAACTTAGCGCCAGCGTTTCCGCGAGCAAGACGGGCGTAAAGGGGAGCCCGGCCGCGTCTATGTACGGGATGAGAATCGGAGTCAGGACACTCGCGACGGCCAGCCCCTCCATCAGGAAGGTGAGCCCGAACGTGACGAGGAAGACGGCGCCGAGGACGACTACGAGCGGCCCATCGGTCGGCACGAGGGCGAGCAGATGGGTCGCTGCCCCGTCGGTGAATCCGGTCTCGGTCAGACCGTCACCGATGGCGAACACCGCGGCAATGAAAAAGAGGATCGAGAAGTCGACGTCGCTCCCGACGGTCTCGAAGTCGGCGACGCCAACGTTCGGCAGGAACGCGAGGATGACAACGGCGACCGCACCGACGACCGGATGGAAGCCGTGGACGAAGTCGGTCGCCCAGATCAGTGCACCGATCAGCAGGAACGCGAGCATCCGTCGTTGGGTGCCCGTCTCGGTCGATCCCTCGTTCTCGGGGAGCTCGAAACTCGAGTCGGTCGGGGGCCGAAAGAGGGCGTAGATGATGCCGACGACCAGTATCACGCGGAGGAACCCCATCACGGGATACATGTGGAGCCACCAGTTGGACCAGGAGATGGTGTGGCCGCCGATCGACTGTGCGAATCCGGAGATGATGATGTTGGGCAGGTCCGCGGTCAGGATCCCTGCGGAGCCGTAGAACGTGGCGAACAGCGGGCCCAGATAGAGACCGACCCGGGCCTCTCGAGAGTCGAACAGTGACCCGAGCTCCCGGAGGATGGGCGCGAGCGCGAGGATGCGGACGAGCGCCGACGGGACGAGGAAGGCCAGGACGTGGGCACCGATCGAGAGCGCGACTAACAGCCGCCGGTACGTCCGGACCGCATCGGTGTCGGCCGACTCGCCGATCGTTCTGGTCGCAACCCACCGTCCGACCCCGGTCGCGAGACCGCTCTGGCGGGTCGCTTCGCCCATCAGTAGGCCGAAGCCGATGAGCCACGTCGCGGGTTTCTGGAACCCAGTGAGCGCTAACTCCGTCGAGAAGGTAACGGCGATCAGTCCGAGCCCGATCAGTCCCGTGTACGAGGGCGGTACCGGGGCCAGAACCCAGAGGACGATACAGAAGAGCGTGATCGAAAGCATCGTTGCCGTCGCTCCCGTAGCGAGCAGCCACGTTGCGACGGCGATGGCCGCGGCGAGGGGAAACGCGAACGTCGGTGATCGAACCCTCTCTACTGCCTCCGATCGCTTCATTGGAAACCGTTTGTCAGTACAATGGTAAAGCCGTCATGGTTTTCCGTCTCTGTTTGGGATTCTGTATCGGGCACAACATCGCTCGCCCTCTCACTCCCATTACTGATTTTCTTCGCCCGATATCGATTCGATGAGCGCTGCGACGGCTCCTGCACCGCGTTCCGGCGTATCGAACGTCGGAATTCCGACGTTATCCATCTGTCGTCGCTCGTCTTCGAGGGCGTGGTCGGGGCCGCGACCGTAAACAGGATCGGCTTCTCGACGTCCGCGGAGAGCGCCTCGAGTTCGTCGACAGTCTCGCCGAACTCGGGCATCGTCGCCCGGTATCGACCGGGTTCTCGGCGTACGCGATCCCCGGAAGGGTATCGTCGAAGCGCTCGCGCATCTCGTTAGTTCGGGGAAGGTAGCTCCCGCGCCCTTGATTCGATTGTGCGAGAGCGACACGCCGTACTCTGACTCGAGAACGTCGCTGAGTTCCAGCGTCGACGCCGTCGGATAGTCGACCCTCGCTTTAAGGGTCTATCGCGGGAGGGCCTGTGCGAGCAGTTCGACCGGCGTCGGGGGCGACTCGCCGTCGAGGGAGCTGCCGGCGAGCGAACTCTCGGCCGGGACCGGATCGATCCGGCTGTCGCCGAGTTGGGTCCGGCAGGACGTTCCCGGCGCGGCGACGACGTCGGCACCGCTGTCCTCGATCTGGTCGACGAGGATATCGCCGATCGACTGACTCAGCGAGTAGTGTTCGGCCTCGTAGCCGAACGTACCGGCCATGCCACAACAGCCCGAATCGAGCGGGTCGACGGCGTAGCCCGCTCGTCGGAGGACGCCCACCGCGTGGTGGTCTTTCTTCTCCGCCTTCTGGTGACAGTGGCCGTGGTAGACGACCGATTCGGCGGGGGCCGCCCACGCGACGTTCTCGTCGAGTCTGAAGGTGTCCAGGTACTCACAGAGGCCGTAGGCGTTCGCGGCGAACGACTCGACGGCCGCCCCCGAGCGCAGATCCAGCGCGTCGGACTGGAACATCACGGCGTCGGAGGGCTCGGCGACGACGACGTCCCAGCCGTCGCGAATGCGGGGCTCGAGTTCGGCCACGTTCTTTGCGATCGCGTCGCGGGCGGCGTCGACGAACCCTTTCGACAGCGCCGGCCGGCCGCTGTCGGTCCGTTCGGCCACGTCCACGCGGACGCCCGCGGCCTCGAGGACGCGGACCGCCGCCTTACCGACCTCGGGGTGGCTGTAGTTCGTGTACGTGTCCGCGAAGAGGACGGCCTTTCGCTCGGCGTCAGCCGCGGGCACCCGCGACCCGCCTCGCTTCTCGAACCAGTCCTGGAGCGTCTCGCGGCTGAATTCCGGTAGCGACCGCTCGCTCGCGATCCCGATCGTCTTCTCGGCGATCGTTTCCGAGCCGGGAAGCGACTGCGCGAGGTTCGATACCGGAGCCAGCGCGCTTCCGACGGCCGCGAGCGTATCGAAGTTGGCGAAGAGCCTGTCTCGGAGGCTCGCACCGTGTTCCTGGTGGCGTTCGTGCATGACTTCGGTCTTGAGCTTCGCCATGTCGACGCCGCTCGGGCAGTCGCGCTTGCAGCCCTTACAGCCGATACAGAGGTCGAGGACCTCCTCGGCGAACTCGTCGTCGGTCGGATCGTCGGGCAGGTCGCCGCTCATCGCCTGTCGGAGGAGGTTCGCCCGACCGCGCGTGGCCGTGATCTCCTCGTCGGCGGCCCGGTAGGTGGGACACATCACGCCGCCGGTCGTCTCCTGACCCCCGCGACAGCCGCCACAACCGTGACAGAGTTCGACCATCCCCTGCATGCCGTTCTCGTTGTCCCAGTTCAGCGACGGCTCGAGCCCGGCGTCGTACTCGTAGTCGGCGTCGTACCGGAGGTGCTCGGTCATGTCGTGGTCGCCACAGACGTTGCCGGGGTTGAGCAGCCAGTCGGGATCGAACGCGGTCTTCAGGTCGCGAAACGCCTGCCAGAGTTCCTCGCCGTAGAGCTTGCGGTTCCACTGGGTCCGCGCGCGGCCGTCGCCGTGCTCGCCGGAGACGCTGCCGCCGAACTCGACGACCATGTCGGTGACCGCGTCGGCGATCGCGACCATGTCCTCGCGGTCGCGGTCGGTCTTCGTGTCGACCAGCGGGCGGACGTGGAGCACGCCCGGCCCGGCGTGGGCGTAGAATGCCGCGTCGTCGTCGCGGTCCTTCTCGGTGAGCAGCGACTGGAACCGTTCGACGAACTCGGGGAGGTGTTCCGGCGGGATCGCACAGTCCTCGATGAAGCTGATGTGCTTCTCGTCGGAGGTCCGGGAGAGGAGGATCGGCAGGCCGGCCTTTCGGAGCGTCCAGAACATGTTCCGCTCGGCCTCGTCGTGGGCCTCCAGCCCGGCGAACGCGATCGTCTCGTCGATGGCCGGCCGGTCCGTCGGCGGCGTCGCCTCGGTGTCGGACTCCGGAACCCTGTCGGCGAGCAGGCCGCCGGTCTGGTCGCGGCCGTGGTCGTCGTCGTCCGCGTAAAATTCGACCAATAGCGCCGCCTCGGCCTCGTCGGGGACGAGCGACGCCGCTTCCTCGAACTCCGTCGTCTCCCGGGCCAGTCCCAGCAACACGTCGTCGATGAGTTCGACCGCAGCGGGCTCGTGTGCGAGGACGTGTTGGACGTCGGTGACGGCCTCGAACACGCTCTCGTAGAACAGCAGCGAGACCGCCTTCGTCTCTGGAACGGGCTCGAGTGCGACTTCGGCCTCGGTGACGACGGCGAGGGTTCCCTCGCTGCCCGCGAGCAGGCGCGCGAGGTTGACGGTCCCCGTCTCCGCCTCTTCGACGAGCACGTCGAAATTGTAGCCCGAAACGTTGCGTTTCAGGTCCGGGAAACGATCCCGCACTTCCTCGCTCTCCTCGTCGATGATCTCCACGACCGCCGAATGGACTCGCTCGAGGAGCGACCCTTCGGGGTCGGCGGAGTCGCGGAGTTCCTCGACGCTGATCTCGCCGAGCGTGGTGACCGTTCCGTCGGCGAGGACCGCCTCACACTCCTCGATGTAGGCGTCGGTCTTGCCGTAGACCAGCGAGTGAGCGCCCGTCGAGTTGTTCCCGATCGCGCCGCCGATCGCGCTGCGGTCGCCGGCGGCGGGGTCGGGCGCGAACTTCAGGTCGTGGGGGGCGAGCGCGTCGTTGAGATCGCCGAGCACCGTTCCCGCCTCGACGCGGGCCAGCCGGTCGTCGGGAGCGACCGAAACGATACCGTCCATGTGGCGGGTGAAATCGAGGACGACGGCCTCGTTAACCGCCTGTCCCGCGAGGCTCGTTCCGCCGCCGCGCGGGAGGACGGGGATCTCTCGGGTCGCACAGTACGCGACGGTCGCGGCGACGTCGTCGGTCGATTCCGGGTACACGACGCCGATCGGCGTCATTTCGTACGCGCTCGCGTCGGTGGCGTACAGTTGCCGCGTGTAGGTGTCGAAGCGAACGTCGCCGTCGACGCGGTCGCGGATGTCGTCTACCATCGCGGGCCGATCCACGTCCGCCGAGACGAAATCGTACTCCGCCCGCCGGTCGGCGATTTCGCCCGCGGCGTCGTCTCCTGCGTCGAATACGGTGTTGGGGTTCGCAGTCATCCTCAATTGAACACTTACTCGTCCGTCACACGTTTCACAACGATAAAGCGTTCGACAGCGCGTCGAGTCGGTCGCCCGTTCGGGTCGTTCCCGAACCCCGACACGGCGGTCTCGAGGGGGCGACGCGTTCGATGCGGACAGATGTGACATCCTCCCCGCCCTAAAGGGCGGGGCTTCCCGAACCGCACAAGTGGCGGTTCCCGTCAGTTCGGAAGGTTGGGAATCTAAGGTTCCTGACCGACGGCAGTGACAGTGCCACGCTACCGATACTCGTTTCCCGCAAGGGGTAGCGAGTTATCTGGGTGTTTTGTGTCGGTCGGCGCGGTCGGCTTACGTGTTTGGTTTCGGCTCTCGCCGTGGCAAACACCGAGTCAACTGCCAGTTTTCCGCCCACAGTCCACGGTACACTGCCGTGGACTGTAAACCTGTCGAAAAATACGAAAGCAAGACGATGACGGCGCTGTATCCCCGTCCTGAAGGACGGGGTTTTAGCGCCTGTGGTTCAGAATAAATATGACCCCTGTTACCACTGCATATGAAGACGGTAGTCAGTGGCCTGCTCGACGCGACCGAGTGAGTCGCCGTCGGCTTCGTGATCACCCCTCTTCACGGATGCGGCGTGGCAATCGGCGTAGTGCCCGTAGTGCCCTTTCATTCGGTCGCGTGACGGTGTCTGGTCTATATATACATTAGTCAATAGGTTGAACGGAGGTGGTTCAGCGACAACTCTTCGGCGAGTCGCCGCTCGAGATCGTCGGGCGGGCCCGCGGCGTCGAACGCGACCGTTCGCTTGCCGCCGGGCGTCAGGTGGAAGTAGTTGTCCGAGAACCGGCCGTCGAGCGGGACGTTCAGTTCGACGAACAGGGCGGCAGCGTCCGCCTCGATCGTCACCTCGTTCCCGTCGACGGCGACGTCGAAGTTCGGCTCCGGGAGTTCGAGATGCTTGTACTCCTCGAAGAACGCGAACGACGGATACGTCTCGTCGCTCCCGTCGAAGGTGACGCGGAGGAACGCTTTATCCTGTGGAACGTCGTCGAGTAGCCGATCCGCGTCGACGGTCGCGACGCGGGCGCTGTCGAGCGCTGCGACTGAGGCACTTTCCTCGGTCCCGTCCACACGCTCCCCGTCAAAGGTGTACGCTTCGACGGTGACGTCCCCCTCGAGGGGTTCGCGTTCGTCGTTCGTGAGCCAGATCTCGACCTCGTCGCCGTCGTCCGTCATCGTCGTCGAGAGCAGGACCGGTGCGTAGATACGGCGGCTGACGTGCTGGAGCGCCTTCCAGTCGCCGCCGTACTCGATAGATGACCACGACGCGCAGGGCCAGAGATCGTTCAGCTGCCAGTAGAGCGTCCCCATGCAATCGGGTTTCAGCCGCCGCCAGTGTTCGATGGCGACCTTCATCGCCAGTCCCTGCTGCACTTGGCTGAGATAGACGAAGTCTGCGAAGCTAAACGGGATGCGGAACGACGCCGCCATCCGCTGAATGATCGTCCGATTGCCGCCCTCGTTTCGCTGGTGGTGTTCCATCAGCGGCGCGGTCGGGTTGAGCTCGTCGTCGGGGAGTACCGACAAGAGAGCGTCGACCGAGGGGAATGACTGATATCCGAACTCCGAGACGAATCGCGGTTCGACCGTCTCGTACTCCTCGAAGTCCGCGCCGTCGTGCCAAACGTCCCAGTAGTGAATGTCGCCCTTGTCCGTCTGGTAGGGGTCTCGCATCCCGGTGCCGCTAGATGGAGATCCGGGCCAATACGTCCGGGTCTCGTCCGCTTCGGCAACGGTGTCACCGATCACGTCGTAGAACAGCGTCTCGTAGTCCTCCGTCAACTGTTCCAGTTCGTCGGCGTCGTCGAACCAGCTCTCGAGGCCCATCTCGACCTCGTTGTTTCCGCACCAGAGCGCGATCGACGGATGATCGGCGAGCCGGCGAACTTGGTACCGGACCTCCTCCTCGACGGACGCCAGATATTCGTCGTCGCTCGGGTACAGTGCACAGGCGAACATGAAGTCCTGCCAGACGAGCAGTCCCCGCTCGTTGCACGCCTCGTAGAAGCCGTCTCGTTCGTAGTAGCCGCCGCCCCAGACGCGAATCATGTTCATGTTGGCCTCGACGGCGCTGTCGAGCAGCGAATCGTATCGATCGCGCGTGATCCGTCCGTACAGTGCGTCTGCCGGGATCCAGTTGGCGCCCTTCGCGAACACCGGCACCCCGTTGACCTCGAACGTGAACGACTCGCCGTCGCCCTCCTCGTCCGGTTCGCGGACGAGTTCGAGCTCTCGAAATCCGATGCGGGTGGATGTCTCGTGAGCCGGGTCGGACGGGAGCGACGAGTCGGCCGTCGTCACGCCGCCGTCGGCCGTCACCGCGTCCGCGTCGTCCGCGACCGGCTCGGTCTTCACAGCGACGGTGAGGTCGTAAAGCGGTTGGTCACCGTACCCGTTCGGCCACCAAAGATCGGGGTCCGAAACCTCGAGGCCGACCGTGACCTCGTTGTGCCCTTCGACGACGCCTATGACTTCATGTGTGACCGTATTTGCGACCTCGGCGACGAGCAATACGTCGTCGTCGGCCGGTGCCTCGAGGCCGACGGTCACGTCGAGGCTGACGCCGTCGCCGTCGTGGTCCTGTGCAGTCTTCGTGTACTCGATCCGCGGTTCGGAGTACGCGAGAAGATCGATGTCCCGCCAGATTCCCGAGGTCGGAAGACACGGACCCCAGTCCCACCCGTAGTGGCACTGGGCTTTCCGGATGAAGTTCCGTCCCGGCTGATCGATCGGATACCGAAGTGTCGGGACCTGATACTCGTGACTCTCCGAGCGGTGAACGCTATACTCGACCGGAGAGTGGAACGTGATTTCCACCTGATTCTCCCCGGGAGTGAGGACGTCACCGACGTCGAACTCGTACTTGCGGTGCATGTTAGCAGCTTTGCCCACGACCGTGCCGTTGATGCGTACCGTCGCGATAGTGTCGAGGCCGGCACAGCGCAAGCGTACGCGTTCTTCGTCGAGAAAGTCACCCTCGAGTGTGACGGTGCGTCGATACACCCAGTCGGACGTCCCGACCCACTGGAGGTCGAGTTCGTTGTCGTCGTCGTACGGATCGGGGATTTCGCCTGCATTTAGAAGATCCGTGTAGACTCCGCCGGGAACCGACGCGTCGAACCAGCGATCGGTATCCGACTGCCGTAACTTCCAGCTACCGTTGAGCGACTCTACCCGCATATCCGAACTGTGTCAGCAGAGCGTAATAATTCTATCGGAACCCGAGCTGTGTATCTCCTATCCGGCCGAGAGGGCTGCTGAGACGGCAGCTCAGTCGAGATCAGCCGTCACGGGCCAGGGGAACTCTAAGGGGATTACCGTGTCTGATCACTGAAGATCGGTCCGATCGTTTGATCTACTAGAACGGAGGCGGTTCAGCTGCCTCCACTGTTTCCTCCGGTCAAACGAAATAGCGCCGTCCTCGAGACCATCTATTGGCCATCCGAGTGTCGTTCAAGCGAGACTCCAGCCGAAATCGGTTTACAACCATAATTCTGTAATGGTATCCCAGCGGCGAACTATCGTCGCACCGGTTTCCAACAGCACCGTTACAACACGAGCGGCCGCACCAAACGGCGTCCCGACCGCTTCAGAGCACGTCCGTCCACTCCGAATACGTAGTATTGATCTCGACGACGCCGGCGACGTTCTGGAGTCGGTTCGGCACGTCGGTTCGGAACCGTTCGTCGCCCATTCGCTCGACCGGCGCGGAGACGCTGAGCGCACCGAACGGTTCTCTCGCCTCGGTGCTGATGGCGGCGGCAACACACCGATATCCCTCGTACCGTTCCTCATCGTCAAACGCCACCCCTCGCTCGCGGATCTCGTCGAGCTCCGTTCGGAGTGCGTCGGCGTCGGTGATCGTCTTCTCGGTGTACGGAGTGATGGAGACCTCCTCGAGGTACGAATCTAATTCGTCGTCCGATAGTTCGGCCAGGAACACTTTGCCGGCCGCAGTGCAGTAGCGTTCTTCGAGACTGCCCACGTGCGTTATCGGCTCGGTGACGCGGTCACCGGTGGCCTGATAGAGCGTAATGCCGGACCCGTTGTGTTCGACGATGAGGCGCGCCTGTTCGCGGGTTTCCTGTGCGAGTTCCTCGACGTCGTCCTTTCCGAGGTGATAGAGCCGTTCGCGCTCCCGAACCTGACCCCCGAGCGTGAGAAATCGCAGACTGAGTTGGTACTTCTCGCCGACTTTGTCGAGGTAGTCGTGTTTGACCAACGTCGTCACGTAGTGGTGGACCGTACTCTTGGAGCGATCGAGTTCGTTCGCGATCTCCGTGACGCCCGCCCGCTCCTTCTGGCGGATGACCTCCACAACCTCGAGCGCTGACTCGACGGACTGGATCGTCTTTCCGCGGTCCCCGGAGGTCCCCTCTGGCATACCTGTCATCAAGACCCACGGACAGTTAAATGTGCTCACCTGTCAAGTGTGGAGTACCGCAGCCAAGAGTCCGGTTCGACTACGGAGTAGCGAATGCGGGAGGTCACCGACTCGTCCGGTAGAGCCGGTCGATGGCGCGCTGTACGGCGAGCGCTTGGTCGACGTTCGTCATCGCCGGCCGTTCGTCGGATCGGACCGCGTCCAGAAACGTCTCTAACTCGTCACGGTACGGATCGTTCGATGAGACAATGATTTCGCTGTCGACGAAATGGTCACGCCGTCCCGACCGCGCCTCGTACAGACGGAGGTCGTTCCGTTGATCGACCTCCGGCTCGACTTCCCGTAGCGTGTTCGTGATATCGACCGTCATGCCCGCTTCCGTTCCCTGAATACGATAGCTGTGCGACGATTCCATGTTCGCTGCCCACGCGACCTGAATGCTCGCAGTCATCCCGGAATCGAACTCGCAAAACGCCGTGACGGAGTCCTCGACGTCGTACATCTTGCCTCGGTCGTCCTCTCCCCACATGTGGAGGTACGAGTAGTCGTCGTGCTGGCCGAAGTCCGACCGGACCGTCGCCATCGCGTCGGTGATCGTCGGCCAGTCGGTCCAGAACAAGAGCAGGTCGAGCAGGTGTGCGCCGACGTCCATCAGTGCGCCGCCTCCAGCGATATCCTTCGACGTATACCACGTCCCTCGACCGGGAACGCCGCGCCGTCGCACGAACCGGGCGTCGATATGAGTGACTTCGCCAAGATAACCGTCCTCGATGTAGGATTTGGCGACCTGACAGACGTTCCGATAGCGGTGATGGTACCCGACCATGCAGATGTTGCCGGTCCGGTTCGCGACGTCAGCGATACACTCTGCGCTCTCCAAATCGTGTGCGAGCGGCTTCTCGAGCAGGACGTCGTGGCCCGCCTCGAGTGCGTCTATCGCCGTCGTCTCGTGGAACTTGTTCGGCGCTGAGATGATAATCGCGTCCGGATCCCGTTCGTACAGCTCCTCGAGACTCTCGAACGTCGTCGCACCGCGTCGCTCCTGAAATGCCTCTCTCGCCGCCGTGTCCGCATCTACTCCGAGAACATCGTGACCGAGTTCGTCGAGTATTTTCACGTGATTCGTCCCGTGCGTCCCTAACCCGACCAGACCGACCGTCAGCGTCGTGCTCTTCATGGTTGCTAAATTCCCTCAGTATCATTCGATAAACCATTTGCGATTAACCGTGTTGCCCTCGTCATCGTGCTCGGATTCGGATCGATCGTTAGCGCCGTGTTTCGGACGAGCGTCCGCCGAGATATCCCTCGCTGAGCGGGAGACCGTCTCGGTCGGTAGCCGGCCCGGCGTTACCAGTGCGCTTCGACGATGTCAGCGGCGTGGTCGAGCGTCCCGTAGGAGTCCGGTCGGTCTTCGGCCTCGTAGACGAGCCACTCGAATTCCAGATCCCGGACCAACTCCACTGTCGCCCCGATGTCTAGGTCGCCCTCGCCGGCCTCGACCGTCTCGCCCGCTGCGGCGTCGTAATCTTTCAGGTGTACGAGGTCGATCCGCTCGGCGTGCGCTTCGAGGAACGAGAGCGGCTCGTACCCCGCCGCGCCGACCCACCCGAGATCCAACTGGAGGCCGACGTCGTCGGTCGCCTCGAGCAGGTGTACCAGTGCGGGACGGCCGTCCAGTTCGGCGAACTCCTGATCGTGGTTGTGGTAGTGCAACTCGAGTCCGTGCTCCGCCAGCGCTGCGGCGGCGTTCGAGAGTCGCTCGGCCGTTTCCTCGACGGCCGGTTCTGAGGCGAAGTGCTCCGGATCGAGCCACGGGACGGCGACGGTCTCACAGCCGAGCTCACGGTACGTCTCGGCGACGCCCCCAGCGTCGGCCTCGATCTCGTCGAGGGCGACGTGGGCGCCCGCAGCACTCAGCCCGCTCCGATCCATTGCTGCGTCCACTGACTCGACGTCGGCGTCGCCGAGGCCGGCGAACTCGACGCCCTCCAACCCCGTTTCGCCGACGCGTTCGATAACGGTTGGGAGCTGATCGTCGACTGCACGCAGGCTGTACAGTTGGAATCCAAACGATGTCATGCACGTCGCTACCGATGCCGCCACCGTAAGTGTGAACCAACAGTCAACAGTTGCCCCTTCCGCGCTCGCGTCCGAGACCGTCGTCCTCCTCTGGGTTCACCTCATCCGTCCTGGCGGGCGACCACCGACCAGCCACCGTTCTTTCACCGAGGAAGCGTTCAGTACCGATATTATTATCCACCAGGGAGATGATTATCTACCCGCAATGCCAGACGCAGCCACTCTTACGGACGAGTATCTCTCGTCGCTCGAGCGAACGCTGACGGACAACGTCCTCGATTTCTGGTTTCCCCGCAGCATTGACGACGAACACGGGGGGTTCATCACCAGTTACGACGAGTACGGCGAGTTTGCGGGTAACGACGACAAGCAGGTCGTCACGCAGGCGCGCATGGTCTGGCTGACGGCGCGGCTCGCTCGCGACGGGTACGGCGACGAGTACCGCGAGATTGCCGACCACGGGTTCGCGTTTCTGATCGACGAGATGTGGGACGAAACCCACGGCGGCTTCGTGTGGGAAGTCCGGCGCGACGGTACCACGACTAAACCCAACAAACACCTGTACGGACAGTCGTTCGGTCTCTACGCGCTCTCCGAGTACTACCGCGCGACCGGGGACGGCGAGGCGGCCGACTACGCCCACGAACTCGTCGACCTGATGGACGAATACGCCAAAGACGACGAGCACGGGGGGTACGTCGAGTACTTCACGCCTGACTGGGAACCGATCACGGAGGGACAGACGTACCTCGAGAACATCGAGCCGGACTGGTCACCGAAGGAGTCGGGCGACAGCGTCCTCGATCCGACGCTGAAGCTGATGAACACACATCTCCACCTCATGGAGGCGTTCACGACCTACTACGAGGCGTTCGGCACCGATCGCGGACGGGAGCGCCTCCACAAGCTACTGGACATCCTCACCAATACGGTCTACCGGAAGAAGCGCGGCTTCTGTACGGACAAGTACGATCCCGACTGGTCGCCGAAGCTCGACGATGAAGCGTTCCAGGTCGTTTCCTACGGGCACGACCTGGAGACCGTCTGGCTCGCTATGGAGGCCGCCGATGCGCTCGGCCACTCGCGGGATCTGTACCGCGAATACTTCGAGACGCTCTGGGACTACTCGCTCGAATACGGATACGACGAGGAGCACGGCGGCTTCTACTTCTACGGCGGCTTCGACGAGCCCGCGAGCTTTCGCGTCAAAGCCTGGTGGGTACAGGCCGAGTGTATGACCAGCGCCCTGCGAACCTACGAGTGTACCGGTGACGACCGATATCTCGACGTCTTCGCCGACACGTGGGACTTCCTCGACGAGCATCAGATCGACCGCGAACACGGCGAGTGGCACTCCGGCGTCGACGACGACCTCGAGCCGGTCGGGCGCAAGGGCGCGGTCTACAAGGCAGCCTACCACAACGGTCGGGCACTGCTCGAGTGTATCGCGGCCCTCAAACGCTTGTAAGCGGATACGAGCGCACGACTGGGTTCGTTGGCAGCATCCGGCCTCATTGACCATGGCGACGACCTGTTGGGTCGCAGCGGCCTGGTGTTCAGTTACCGCACGATATCCTAAACACCGGGTGAAGCTATCGCTCTCCGCGTCGCTTGGCGAACTATCGGCTGTCATACGTTCTCGATAAATTGTTTCTATCATACAATACATAAATATTCGTGCTTC
>NZ_JAIWPJ010000008.1 GCF_020515625.1 Natrinema amylolyticum | reverse complement strand
ATCCTAAACACCGGGTGAAGCTATCGCTCTCCGCGTCGCTTGGCGAACTATCGGCTGTCATACGTTCTCGATAAATTGTTTCTATCATACAATACATAAATATTCGTGATTATACCGACGTGGCTCCCGTTTAAGTCGATCCTATCTGGTTTAATCGAACCGATACCACACGAGTTTATGCGATTGAATATCCGTCATCACCTGGCTTAGATACCAATTTTAAATACTGTTACTTTCATATATGGGATTGGTATTAATTGGCACGATCAACCGTCCACAAGTGGGTACAGAAAGTCGACTTACAGCCGATAGACGAGAAACAGCCGGATCACCTCGTGCTCAACGAACCCGCGATCCAACTCGACGATCAGCGCTACTGGCTGTACGCTGCTGTGGTTCTGAGACGAACGAACCTCCCCATATCAAGCTCTATTTACCACGAACAACGGCACTCTCGTCGATGTTTTTCACTGCACTTCGAGAGACACTCGACGTCTCCGATGCCGTGTTTCTCGTCGATTCAGCACCGTGACTCAAAGCTGCACCCACAATCATAGGCTTCGATTTCGCGATAAAATACAGAGGAATCGGAACGCTGTCGAACGTTTCGTTTAAGATATACAATATCATATATCTCATATCGAAGACTGTTTTAGAAACGCCGAACTAGAGACTGGTAAAACATGATAGTAGAGTCACTCATACTGCTGGAGTCAGCTACTCCGGACAATAATCCAACGATACAATCATATAATTTGATAATTTGATGGGAATATGGAGTCACATTCCTGACCCTTTCATGGATACTGTGAATTCATACTACTATCTTCGTTCCGAGTACGAAGTCGGGCTGCGACAGCTCAAAAATCGGCAGCGCTGCTCTCCGAGTCGGCTCGTACCGTCCGCCGAGGCCGATACTCATCGGGTCTGATTAGGGACGAAGTCCACCGTATCGAGCGGATCGTCGAACGCGCCGACCAACTCCTCGAGGGCGTCCGTGGCCGTGAGCAACCCGACGATCTCGCCGTCGTCTTCGACGAGTGCGAGTTCCTGGTGGGCCGCCTGGAATTCGTCGATAGCGTCGCTAACCAGCATGTCTGCGGGGAGCATGTTCGGTGGCGTTGCGAGGTCCTCGAACGTCACTTCTCCGTTTCGAAGCTCGTCTATGTGATCGACGACCGTCGGGACGTAGACGATACCGACGAACTCAGCGGGCGTATCCTCAATCAACGGAAATCGCGTGTGGGGGGTCGAGCCGATACGGTCGAGGTTTTCCTCGACTGACGCGTTCGTCGAGAGAAAGACGGCATCCTCGATGCCGGTCATCGCGTCTTCGACCGGTCGTTCGCCGACGGTAAACGCGTTGATGATCTCCGCTCGCCGTTCGTCCGGGAGGTCCCCTTGCTCGAGGACGGACGTGAGCCGATTCCGGAGGTCGGCTCGCGTCTCGATGATTTCCGTTTCGGTCTCGAGCCAGGCACCGGTCATCTCGATCCCGAACCGTCGGAGGGTCCATTTCGCGACGCCGTCGCCGAGCCAGATCACGGGCGAGAGCAGTCGCGCGAACCAGTACAGCGGCGCCGCTCCGTATCTCGCGACGAACTTCGTTCGCTCGACGCCGAGGTAGGTCGGTGTTTGTTCGCCGTGCGTGAGGTGGAGGAGATTGATGATCACGAACGCGAGGACGGCGCCGGCTCCCGCAGACGCGAGTGCAGTATTTGCAAAAAGCGGGCCGACGACCGTCGCGAGTGCTGGCTCGGCAACGATCCCGACAGCGATGCTCGTTGCACTAATCCCGACCTGACAACTGGTGAGGTAGATCTCGAGATCGTCCGTCATCTCCCACGCGCGCCGAAGCCCTGGCTCGTCGAACGCCGATTCGGGATACTGGCGGACGCGCGTGAGGGCGAACTCGACCGCGACGAAGAAGGCGTTCGCGAGGATCAGGCCGATACCGGCGATCAACCGGAGTCCGATTTCGACGGAGTCCATTCGATCGGCGTTTCGCCGCCCTGTCGTATCAAGGTATCTTCGTTTCCCGGTTATAGAATTTTCTCACTCACACGGGTCGTCGACCGTCGGTGACAGGCGTCCGGAGATCCGCTCGCAAGCTAACACAGCAAACGAATCCGGAGAATCATTCGACCGCACTACGACCCCGACGGACCACCCGATCGGGCGACGGGCGTTCGTACAGATCGAGTAGATGGTCGCGAAATAGTGACTAACAATGAAGGTTTCGCACGTCGAATCCCGATACGATGTACGATCACATCTTGCTCGCCGTCGACGGGAGTGACGAAGCCAAGCAGGCGGCGAAACGCGGTCTCGAGTTCGCCCGGGACTTCGATGCAACTGTCGACGTTCTCCACGTCGTCGAGAAGAAGGCTCTCCGGCTCACGAAGACGGCTGATGAGGCGGACCGGCTTCGAGAGCGGGGCGAAACGATACTCGAGGACATCCAGTCGATCGCCTCGGACGTTGGTCACTCGGTAACGATGGAGTTGACCGAGGGGGAGCCCGCGAGACGGATCGCCGAGTACGCCGCGGATCGGGGCGCGACGCTGATCGTCGTCGGCCGACAAGGTGTGACCAGTCTCGGAAAACGCCTCCTCGGCGGTGTCACGGAGGGACTCCTTCGTCGAAGTGACGTCCCTGTACTCGTCGTCCCGGAGGAAGACCGAACGACCGGGGAAGCGTTCGATTATTCCCGGCTCCTCCTTCCGACCGACGGGAGCGAGAACGCCGACACTGCGATCGACCACGGCGTGGCCGTGGCGCGGCAGTACGGATCGATCATCCACGTGCTGAACGTCATCGATCTCCAGGCTTCGGGCGGCGTGTTTGACGTAGGCGGCCTCGAGAAAGAACTCGTCGAACGGCTTGAGGCGAACGGAGCAGCGATAGTCGACGAAGTTGCGGCCGAAATCGACGACGTGGCGTCCGACGTGACCGTGGAAACCGCCGTCGAGCGAACGACGTCGTTCGACGGGGTCGCTGCCGGTATTAGCGAGTACGTCACGGACAACGATATCGATCTCATCGCCATGGGAGCGCGTGGCCGGTCGAACCTCGGAAGACACCTGCTCGGCAGCGTGGCCTCGAACGTGTTACGGACGGTCGATGTTCCGGTACTGATCGTCACGCGGTCGCCGTGACCGAGTCCGCGAGCCACCGGAGGGAGCGTTCTGACGAGCGAGAGATCAGTCAGCGCTCTGTTCGGACGTTCCCGACCGACCCGCTTGCAGCGGGTTCGCTGCCGACCCCGACGTCACCAACCGCAGATACGTGCCGGCGTTCGTCAGGAGCTTGTTCTCCGCCTTCCGGAGGTGTTCCTCGAAGGTCGAGCGGGCCACCGACGTCTGCGAGGCCAGTCCTCGTAGCGATGTCTGTCGCGGCTGTTCGTAGTAGCCGTTCTCCAGTGCCAACTGTAACGCTGCCAGTTGGCGATCGGTGAGATCCTCGAAGAGCTGATCGACCGGCGCCAACATGCTATGCGGGATCTGTTGCTCCGTGATAGCGGTCTTGGAGAGCAGTTCGATATCTCGATCCGCCTCGAGGTCCTGAACCAGCGCCCGAACGTCGTCCTCGTCGAAGGCGATTACCGTGTAATGCTCCCAGCCCTGACGGTGAATCGTCGGCGGCTGGTAGAGGCAATTGTGCGCCTCGAACCGTTCCAGGATAGATCCCTCGAGCGAACAGAGGCAGGATTGGGTGACGACGTGGAGTCCCGAATCATCGATCGACCGGTGGAGGACCGTTCCGATCCCGTTGATCTCCTCGAGCAGGTCGTCGGTCGGTGCCTCCGCGGAGGTGATTTCGAGCACCTGACAGTCGCTCAGATACCACTCTCGAATAGTGAGGTCCGGATAGCGTTCCGAGATCTCTCGGTACGGACACTCGTGTTTCAACCGAAATGAGGCCTCGAAGAGACTCATACACCATCGTTCGGTCTCGAGATGATTAACGGTGCCGGTCATGTCCCGCACCACCTCTATTCCGGTACCGTTCGTACGAATAATCGATGACGGAAATCAGCCCGACGGAACTCAGTGATCGGTTGCGGGACGGCGAAGACGAGAGTGGGGACGTCCTCGTCCTCGATATTCGCCACCGAGACGAGTACGAGGAGTGGCACGTTCCGGACAGCGTCAACGTCGATGTCTACGACGAACTGATCGACGATCCGGAGACGGCGAAAGACGATCTCGAGGATCTCCCGGACGACCGCGAGATCGTCACCGTCTGCACCGCAGGGGTCGTCTCACGGACCGCAGCGGAGGTCCTGCGAGAGATGGGATACGACGCCAGAACGCTCGCCGACGGCATGAACGGGTGGAGTCGCGTTCACCGGAGCGCACCCGTCCCGGCCGATCTCGACGGAACGCTCGTCCAGGTCGCCCGTCCGGGGAAGGGATGCCTCTCTCACGTCCTTCTTTCGGACGGTGAAGCCGCCGTGTTCGACCCCTCCCACTACCTCGAGGAGTACGACGAAATTATCGACGCCCACGGCGCCGAACTCGTCGGTGTCTTCGATACACACGCCCACGCCGACCACGTCTCCGGCGGTGCGGAACTCGCCGAGCAACGCGACGTTCCGTACTACCTCCATCCGACGGACGCGCTCGCTATCGACGCGACTCCGATCGAAGACGGAGATTCGATCGCGATCGGATCGATCGACGTCGAGGTCATCCACACGCCCGGACACAGCGAGGGCAGCGTCTCGTTCGATCTCGAGGGCGAGGCCCTGCTCACGGGCGATACGCTCTTCCACGAGAGCGTCGGCCGCGTCGAGCTCGGCGTCGAAGCCGGTATCGAAGATTCCGACGTCGAGGGGAACGCCGCGACGCTCTACGAGAGCCTCCAGCGTCTTCTGGATCGGTCGGACGATACAGTCGTCCTCCCGGCACACGATCCCGGATCGCCCGAGCCGCCGGTGACCGCGACGTTAAGCGAGCTTCGAGAACGGAACGCGGACCTCGAACGCGACCGCGAGGAGTTCGTCGAGACGCTCGCCTCGGACATTCCGGACCATCCGCCGAACTTCGAGCGCGTCAAGCGCACGAACGTCGGGAAGGAGGATGTCCCCGACGAGGAACTGTCCGAACTCGAACTGGGCCCCAACCGCTGTGCTGCCGAATAACCGATGAGTGAGCGATCGACACTGAAACAGGGAATTCGCGAACACCTCGGACAGTTCTCGCTACACGTCTTGCTGGTGTTCGCGACCGGTCTGACGATCGGGTCCGAGCGGACCGTCGTGCCCATCTTAGGTGAGGACGTACTCGGCGTCGAGTCGTTCTTGGTCATCGGTTCGTTCGTCGTTTCGTTCGGCTTCGTCAAGGCGCTACTCAACCTCTACGCCGGGAAATGGGGCGAAGAGTACGGGCGCAAGCCGGTACTCGTTCTCGGTTGGGTGACCGCGCTGCCGATCCCGATTATCCTCATCTACGCCCCGAGCTGGAGCTGGATTACCGTCGGGAACGTTCTGCTCGGGATCAATCAAGCGCTGACCTGGAGCATGGCGATCAACGCCAAGATCGATCTCGCGGGGCCCGAGCAGCGCGGGCTCGCGGTCGGTATCGACGAGGCGTTCGGCTACACCGGTGTCGCCGTCGGCGCGTGGATCACGGGTGTCATCGCCGGCCAGACGAGCCTTCGGCCTGAACCGTTCTTCTTCCTCGCAGCGGTCGTCGTGCTCGCATTTCTCATCTCGGTCTTCCTCATCAAGGAGACCGTCCAACTCGCACAGATGGAGGGCGACGACGATCACCGAGACGCGAACCTCCCGTTTATCGACGTTCTCAAGCGGGCGACCTACGGTGATAGGACGCTCTTCGCCGCGGCCCAGGCCGGCCACATCGAGAACTTCGTGGACACGCTGTTCTGGATCGCGGTGCCGCTCTATCTCACGAGTCAGGGGCTCGCGATCGAAGCCGTCGGCGTCGTCGTCGGCGTCCACAGCGCCATGTACTTCCTCCAGATCGGAACCGGGGGCCTTGCCGACCGCATCGGCCGCCGTCCCCCCGTCGTTGCGGGAATGTTCCTCGCCGGAGCGGGCGTTCTCGGGATGGTGTTCGTCGAGAGCTATCTCCCGTGGGTGATCCTGTCCGGGCTCTCCGGGCTTGGAATGGCACTGCTCTATCCCAATCTGATGACTGTCCCCAGCGACGCTGCCCATCCGACGTGGCGGTCGGCCGGCATGGGCGTCTACCGAATGTGGCGTGACTCCGGATATGGGGTCGGTGCGATCCTGATCGGCCTTTCGATGGAGTTCGTGAACGCCGAAGCCGCGTTCTACATGACCGCGGTCTTGATGTTCCTCTCCGGTGCCGTCGTCTACGTGTGGATGGAGGAAACGCATCCCGAGTTCGGTACTCACGAGCCACCGGCACCAGCACCGGACTCCCCTCACAGTGCGGCTCTCGAGGGCTGAGACACACAGTTTCTCGACCGCCGATTCGAGACGTGCCGCCGGGTGGCACGACCGCAGTCCGATCCCGTCGGCACTCGCCGAGCGACCGCGGGTCGCTCGGCTACGTCGTTTCGAGCCTCAACATTCCTCTTTATCGGGTTCGGTCCCGTAACAGAGCGTGAAAGGATAAGTACGATCACCGCATGCTCGAGAATCGAGGGAGAACTTCCGACGAGGCGGCCGAAAGCGACACGCGGCGCGAGGCGAACCGATGGGCGAAGTCGAGGTCTCAGCTCCAGCGACCACGATCACCACTGACCGAGCCGGGAACGGAGGAGAAAAACATAGCCGCGTTCTGCGCGGCCCCGTTGCGGCCGGCGTTATCCATCGTTGGATTACCGGACGACCGTCACCGGAACCGGTGCGCGACGCACGACCTTTTCCGCGACGCTGCCCAGCAGCACGCGTGAGACGCCGGATCGACCGTGACTGCCGAGGACGATCTGATCGACATCGTTTTCGGCCGCGAACTCGACGATGCTGCGGGACGGCTGGCCGATGACCGTCTCGGTCTCGATCGACGCACCGTGCTCATCGGCGATCTCTCGTGCGGTCTCGAACAGCGACTCGGATCGGTCTTCCTCGAGATCGATGAGCCGTTCGTAGTCGTACGACATCTCGCCGTGATACATCGTGAGTGACGGATTGATCACGTGTAACACCGTTATAGTGGCGTCTGGATGCGTCGTGACGGCGTGTTCGAGTGCCGTTCGCGCCGGGTCGGAGTCGTCGATCGGGACGAGTACTCGCATACATGCCGTTCGACGGATGAGAATATATGCACTCGGTGAAATCCCACCGACTTGGAATCGCAACCGCATACAACCGACTGGCTGCCACTCGCATCGTTCTTCACGAACACCGTCCATGAGGTGTCGTGATCACATCTCGGTTGCGGGCCCCTCAGATTGTCCGCCGCCGGCGAACGTACAGCCCGAGAAACACGAGTGCGAGAAGCACACTGACCACGTCGAGGGGCAGTTCGTGAAACGTCAGTACGGCGGCTGTGACGAACAGGGACCCGGAGACGATGGCGTAACCGACCGCCGGATCCCCTCCGCTCGGCGCGTCGATCGGCTCGGTTCTGACGACGAGTTCACCGCGCTCGAGTTGACCGAAGACGGTATCGAATCGCGCTGGCGCTCGTGCGAGTACCGGTGCCGATTCCCGGATATCGTTCCGGATATCCTCGAGTATTGCGTCAATCTCGCTCTCGATAAATCCGTAATCGACGAGAAACGACCGCGTGACGGCGATGAAGTCGAACCCCGGATCGAGCGTTCGACAGACGCCTTCGCCGACCGTTCCGACCCGGACGAGCAACATCACGTTCGGCGGGACGCGAAACGGGAAGTCATGAAGCCTCGAGAACAGCTCGGTGATGATCGAGCGCCAGGTGATGTCGGCGCGTCCCTCGAGGTTCTCGATCAGTAGTTCGAGGACCTGCCGAACCGCGACCCGATCGACCGTCGGGTCGAGGACTTCGAGCGCGATGAGCGTGTTCAGCAGGCCGTCGACGTCGCGACGGACGAGGGTGCGGTAGAGACTCGTGATATCGTCCTGTTCTTGCGGACTCAGTCGTTTGCTCATTCCGTAGTCGTAAATGACCAGTCGTCCCTCATCGGTCACCGCGAGGTTTCCGGGATGGGGATCGGCGTGGAACACACCGTCGACCAGTCCCATTTTCAGATACGTGCGGGCGATCACCGTCGCCATCTCGGTGGGTTCGACGCCGACATCCGCCAGAGCCTGATCGTCCGTGATCTTGTCACCGGTGATGTACTCCATCACGATGAGTCGTTCCGAACACAACTCGGGATACACCGTGATCGAGTAGGAGTAGTGAGTAGTCGGAGTAGCGTCCGTCATTCCGTTTATACCGTTCTAAATTGCCATATACTGGCTCGGTACAACGGGTAATACGGTATTTTTGCCCTGGTTCCCGTTACACACATAGGTTTGTAATAAAAGCTATAAACGGCCGACATATAGCGGATACGTTCTCGAAACAACCAGCGAAACGGTCGTAACGGTTCGGACGGAGAGAACGTCTCTCGCGGGATGAGAAGCCGAAGACGAGAAGAGATACCGAGCCGTTATCACGACCGCTGGAGCCGTCCCCGCCGCTTGGTCTGCTACGACGTCGTTTCCGACGACCTCGCGCTTTTGACTTCCTCCCGCGGCTAAAGCCGTGGGCTTCCGCTAGCTAACTGTCATCACGTCTTCGGCTATCTGTTCGGACGATAGCAAAACAGCGCGAGAGTAATCCGATCCGTCGCTCTATTGGTTGACGGCTCGAGTCGCACATCCTCCGATGGGATCGATGAGCGTCAGAGGGGGTTCCCGTCGCGTATCTGTGGCCAGTTCGTGCCTCTCCGCGGTCGAACGGTGGTGTTGATCGGCGCTAACGGAATACGTTCGTAATCGGATCCCGCTACTGATCCGTCTCGGAGAGCGAAATCCGTTGGCCGTGTCTCGATCGAAAACGGAGTTCCGTCGTCACTTCAGCAGATACCAGTCGAACCGGTCACTGCTGTCGACGTGGGATTCGATACGCCATCTTTATCGGACCGACGCCTGTACCGGGTTACATGCGACCGTCGGTCGTTCGGAAGGGAGAACGCGGTGTTCGGTACGGAATCCTGGCGGTACTCGCAATCGGCGTTCGCCGACGCGATCCCAGTGCAGTCGCAAACGCTATCCTCGGACTCATCGGGACGTTTCTTCCGCTCGTTTCCGAACGACGGTACGATGTCGAATTCCGACCGTGGCAGCGCGTCTATCTCGAGACCGCTATGCTCACACACGCCGTCGGTATGCTCGGTCCCTACGACGACGTCTGGTGGTGGGACCACCTGACACACACCCATTCGGCAACGATTCTCGGCGGATTCACCTTCGTAGCGGTTCGTCGCCGCGGGCGCGATCCTCGTCCCCTCGTGATTGCTGTCGTCGTCTGCGCCGGGATCCTCTGGGAACTCGTCGAGTACACGATCCATGCCACGGCCGACCGGATCGGTCTCGAACCGGTACTCGTCACCTACGGAAAGACCGACACGCTCTTCGATCTCGTTTTTAATCTCGTCGGCGCTGCTATCGTCCTTCTACTCGGCGACCACGCCCTCCACAATTTCGCCAGATCGGATCGATAGTGGAAAATTAAACTACGATGAGTGCAATGTAATATAATTGACTGGTAGTGATCCTAGCTGGTCAGCACAGGCTTTTTGCCCCCATTGTGGTACTCGCCGGTATGTCACCGGATATCGGTGTGGAGTTAGACGCGGAAGAAATCGAAACATTTCTGCGAGAACAGGGGCTCGGAGTGCTTGGCTTGGCGAAGGGAAGCGAAGCATACACGATCCCGATCGCCTTCGCCTACGACGGTGGTTCGAATCGATGCTTCTTCCGGTTTATCATGGACGAAGGCGGTATGAAGCGGGCGTTCGTTTCGGAAACGGACCTCGCGAGCCTCACCGTCTACGAGTGGGCCACGAAAAACCAGTGGAAGAGCGTCGTCCTCCGAGGCCATATCCGACAGGTATCCGACTCCGACTTGGCCGAAGCGGCGACGCTATTCTCCGATGTAGGCGAAGAGGCAGCGCTCGAGGTGTTTAACGCCCCGATCTCCGAGTACGAGACGGTGTGGTACGAGTTAGAGATCACCGAAATCACCGGTCGTGGTCAGTTCGTCGGATCGAGAGATAGTGTCGTTTGATATACGGGATCGTGCAACCCTCGCGGGACTAATCGAATAACAGCGGGAAGTAAACTAACTCGGACGTCTCGGACGCCTGCGGAGAGTCGCCGACTCACGACGACTCCTCGAGGACGGCGTCGAGATCGAACAGCCGGTGTGTGGCCTCGATAATCGCATCGTCACCGTCACGTGCGGCCGTTCGAAGGCGTTCGGTCGGCGTCCCGAGGAGCGATCCGGTCAGCGCGCTGGCGAACTCCTCCAGAATGACCTCGGGGTCGTCCCCGTTCTCGAGGCGGGCCCGCGCCTGCTCGAGTTCGTTCTCACGGATCGCTGCCGCCGTTCGGTGGAGCGCGCGGAGCGTATCCTCGGCGCGGTTCTCGCGTTCTCGATCGACGAACGACGCGATCGCGTCTGCGATCGCGTCCTCGACCGTTGGGACCGCCTCACGCCGGTCCGCGACGACCACCTCGATCTGGCGTTGGATCTCGTCGAGAGTCACG
This sequence comes from Natrinema amylolyticum, assembly GCF_020515625.1. Classification (NCBI taxonomy): domain Archaea; kingdom Methanobacteriati; phylum Methanobacteriota; class Halobacteria; order Halobacteriales; family Natrialbaceae; genus Natrinema; species Natrinema amylolyticum. The sequence continues at coordinate 31,581 of NZ_JAIWPJ010000008.1, read as the reverse complement.
ACCGTTCCGGGCGATTCCCGGACCGCGTCGGCGACGTCGGGCGGGTTCGCCAGGTCAACGACGAGCGTATCCTCCGCGACGGCATCCGCCGTCTCGTCGGTCAACACCGGCTCCGACGCGCCGGTCGCCGTCACGACCGCATCGGCATCCGTCAGCGCCGACTCGAGGAACTCGAGCGGCCAGTACCGTCCGTCATCGGTGGGTAGCTTCGGTGCGCTCGATCGGTTGACGACGTCGACGCGACTGTCCCATCGATGGCTGGCCGCCCTTACGACCGAGGTCGCCATCTCACCTGCGCCGACGACGACGAGGCGGTTCGGCGTGCAGCCGCATGCCTCGAGTCGGTCGCAGGTCGCGCTCCCGTAGCTGACGTGGCCCTCATTGATGTCGGTCTCGTCGCGACAGGCCCGTCCCACTGAGACGGCCGCGTCCGCGGTTCGCGTCACCACGCCGCCGGTGAGTCCCGCCTCGAGTGCCGTTTCGAACGTTCGACGGACCTGTCCGAGGACGTGATCCTCGCCGATCACGGTACTGTCGAGACCGCAAGCGACGCGGAACAGGTGTTCGACGACGTCGATCCCCGTTTCGGTCCGGAGGCCGTCGGGATCGGCGAGCGCGTCGCACGCCACGCGAAGCGCTGCGTCGCGGTCCGCCGGTGTGCGGGTGCTGAGATACACTTCCACTCGGTTGCACGTCGACAGGACGACCGACTCGGTGACGCGGTCGTGTTGCGCGATCCGACGAGCGACTTCGAGCGGTTCGTCCGGTGTGACCGCACCGAGCTCGTCCGTCGAGTGAGTCGCGTGACTGAGGCGGCAACACGCGAGTCGGCGGACGCTCTTCGGAGCTGCCGCTCCCGCCGCCGGATCGGAATCGATTCTCGAGTCGGTAGGTGCCGGATCGAGCGCGTCCATCTGTCTATTCGAGCACTGCGGGCGCGTCGACCGGTGGTGCGTGGTCGGTCGGCAGGTCGTCGGTACTGTACTCGGCCTCGGTGAGATAGCACCGAGGGTCCTCGGCCCAGAGGTCGTCGTAGACTGCAGCGGCCCGGGCGCGGGAGTTCCCGCCACAGACCTCCTTCCACGGGCAACGGCCGCATTTCCCTTTGAGATGCTCGGTCGGTTCGGCCAGTTCGTCCCAGCGGTCGCTTTCGGCGAGGATCTCGTCGAGCCGTTGCTCTCGGACGTTCCCGAGCGTGTACTGTGAGAGGAACATGCTCGGGTGGACGTCGCCGCGGTGGTCGACGTTGACGACCTTCGGGCCGGCGTCGCCGTTCTTGACCACTCGCCCGGGACCGTCGTCGAACAGGAGTTCCCGAGCCCGCTCGGCGTGAGCCGGCATGTCTTCGCGGATGCGGTGGTAGAGGTAGACCGCGTCCGCGTAGTTACCCGCGGTCAGGATCTGCATGTCGGGGTGGGTCTCGGCGAGCGTTTTGGTTCGCTCGTAGAGGTAATCGACCACCTCACGCGTGCGCTCGAAGGGGAGGTCGGCGTCGGTGATGTCGCCGCCGCGCCCCGAGTAGATGAGGTGGAACACGTTGACACGGTCGATCCCCTCCTCGACTGCGAGGTCGATCACCGCGGGGACGTCGTCGACGGTCCCCTCGGTCATCGTGCACCGGATCCCGGTCCCCATCCCGGCGTCGCGAGCGTTGCGAAGCCCGTTGCGGGCACGCTCGAACGCCCCGTCGACGCCGCGGAACTCGTCGTTCGTCGCCCCGACGCCGTCCAGCGAGACGCCGACGTACTGCATCCCGGCGTCGGCTACTTCCCGAGCGCGCTCCTCGGTCAGGAACGTGCCGTTACTCGAGGCGATGGGACGGAGCCCCTGCTCGGTCGCGTACCGGGTGAGTTCGGTGAGATCGTCGCGGAAGAACGGCTCGCCGCCGCTGAAGACGAGTACCGGCACGTTCACCGCGGCCAGCGAGTCGATGAACGCCTTCGCCTCGGCGGTCGACAGTTCCCCGCTGTCGCGCTCGTCGCAGGCCCCGAAGTAGCAGTGTTTGCACTGCAAGTTACACGCAGGGGTCGTGTTCCACACGACCAGCGGGACGAGCGCATCGCTCGCGTGACGCTTCTCGTAACGGATCTGTTCGGGTCGATTGTCGAGTCCTCTGATGAGGCGTGTCAGGTCGATCATTGGCTTCCCTCCGGGCGGAAGATACCGCTCGGTTTGTCTCCGAGTCCCTCGATTCGGCGAGCGACGGACACGTCCGCTGGCCGATCGTCGGCCAGCGGCCGTACGTCGAGCACCGCGAGATCGGTTCGCTCCATATTTCCGACGTAGCACTCCTCCCCTTCGGGTCCGAAGACGACGTGAAGCGGTTCCCCGCCGACTTCGACTCGGCCGGCGATCGAGCGGTCACCCAGATCCAGGATCGTCACGAACGGCTCCTCGTAGGAGTCGACGATCGCGTAGCGGCCGTCCGGCGTCACGTCGGCGAAGCCGGTCGTCGTTCCGACGTCGAGCAGCGCCTCCGTCGGCGACGACTCGCCGGCCGCGACCGCCTCGAGGTCGACGACGGCTACCCGCTCGTCCTCGCGCGCCGGGAGCAGCCCGTACCGATAGTCGGGGCCGTCCGCGACGGCGAAGCCGTGCGGATTCGTCCCCGTCTCGGCAGTACAGCGGACCCGACCCGTTTCCGGATCGACGAACGACGCGGACGAGCCCCCAGCGTGGTTGACGACCAACAGCCCGTCGTCCTCGAGCACGTAGAGATCGTGTGGCTCTGCACCGACGGGGATCCGCGCCTCGACGGCCAACTGGGAATCGGCGCTGCACACGGCGATCTCGTCCGCGGTCTTCTGGCCCACGTACAGGCGGCCGTCCGGCCCGATTCGCATACCCGAACTCCGCGAGAGCGGCCGCGCGCCGCCCGCCTCGAGCCGGCCGTCGGCGTCGATCTCGAACGCGAGGACGCCCGGATCGGGCGCGTCCGGCAGAGCCACGGCGGTGCCGACGAACAGCCGGTCGCCGTCGGGGCCGAGTGCGCTCCCGACTGGCATCGTTCCGAGTCGGTCGACGCGCTGGACGGTCTCCAGACGCTCGAGGTCGAGGACCTCGAGATGCGCACTGGAGATGTACAGCAGGTACGCGACGGGCGCGTCCGGGTGAAACAGCGCCGTGTGCGGGTATCGCCCGTCGCCGACCGCTTTGAGGACCTCACCGTCCTCGATATCGACCGCGCTGAAGTGGCTGCTCGCGGCGTTCTTGACGATCGTCGGCGCGCCGGACGAGCGGTCGCTCGCGACGGTGTCGGTGTCCGGTGTCATTGGTATCTACCTCTATCGGTCCGAAAACAGCCCGCGGGGGCCGCCCCTTCGGACACGTCGATGGTCGCCGCGATCGGGTCGGGGTCGCCCGCTCGAACGTCGTCGACGTCGACGACGGTCACGGTGTCGGCGTCGACGCTGGGGACGTAACAGACCCGGCCGTCCGCGCTGAACCGCGGGTGGCGCGGCGTCGGCCCGGTCTCGACCCGCGCGACGACGCCCAGGCTCGAGGGGTCGAGGAACGCGACGCGATCGTCGTCGTAGGCATCGACGGCGAGCAGGGACCCGTCGGGGGTGACGTCGGGAAAGGCAGTGGGCGTCCCCAGCGGGACGCGATCGGCGACCGCCGACTCGAGATCCCCGCGGCGGACCGCCTCGAGGTCGACGACCGTGATTCCGTCTCCCTCCGTGTCGCCGACGATCCAGCGATCGCTGCCCGGAACGGCGGTCCCGCCCCTCGGGTTCGGGGCCGGGACCGTCCCGAGGACCGTCGCCGCGTGCGTGTCGACGACGGTCACGCTGTCCCCGTCGGCGTTGTTCACGCCCAGCAGTCCCCGGGTCGGTTCGTGGGCCAGGTCCTGCGGACCGGCACCGACCGCGAACCGGTCCAGGACGTTGAAGGGGGGCGTCCCGCCGATCCGGAGCAACTCGTCGTCGTCTCGGAGCGCGACCCACACGTCGTTGTCGGCGTCGACGGCGAGGCCGGCGGCCTTCCCGACGGGAAGTCGTGCGACGCGGTCGACCCGCTCGTCGGCCGTCCGAAAGACGGCCAGTCCCGGCTGGTCGTCGTCCGGGAGGCCGCCGTACGTGCTGACGAACAGGTACCGTCCCGTTCGGGTCAGGACCGCTCCCACGGGCGCGGTCCCGACCTCGTCGACGCGGTCCGCGACGGACAGCGTCCACAGGTCGACGATCTCGAGCGCGTTCGACCCCATGTAGGGGACGTACGCCCAGCGACCGCCGGGACGGACGGCCAGCGCGTGTGGCTGGCGGCCGTCGCCGATCCGCTCGAGCGGCTCGTGGGTCGCCGCGTCGATCGCCGTCAGTCCCTCGCCGCGGAGGTGTTTGACGAGCGCGAGCGGTCCCGCCGGTCGTCGGTCCGTCCGCGTTCGCGCGGTCGTGTTGCTGGTGTCGGACATGTGCCTGTGGGACCGGTCGACCGCGGTCAGTGTCCCTCCGCGCGGACGCCGAGGAACTTTCCGGTCGGCGCCAGCAGATCCTCGATCTGGGTCAGCATCTCGCCCGTGTTCGGATCGAACACGAGGATCGATTCGTTCTCGCCCATCCAGACGCTGATGTACACCTTCTCGCCGTCGCGGCTGAACTCGGGATGGATCGCGGCGTCGGCACCCCACTGACTGCAGTCGATCTCCTGGTCGACCTCGAGGGTCTCGGGGTCGATCGTGTAGACGTAGGCGTCGTCCTCGCTGTCGGTGAGGATGACGTCGGCCCAGACGTAGTCGCTGTTCTCGTGTTTCCGGATGAACAGCCCCGATCCCCTGACGTCGATCATCTCCTCGGCCTCCCAGGTCTCCGTGTTCCAGACGCCGACGCTCGGCGCACCCGCGTGGGTGGTAAAGGCGAGGTCCTCGTCGGGGTACAGCGCGCCGGGGCCGGGATGTGGCACACCGTCCATCGGGATCGCGGCGACGTGGCTTCGTTCTCGCGTGTCGATGATGTCCATCTGGTTATCCGTCTGGGAGGCGATCATGAAGTAGCGACCGTCCTCCGTGAAGAACCCGTCGTGGAGGGTTCGACCGCATTCGATGGTCGCCACGACCGGGAACTCGTCCTGCGTGTAGTCGATGAGCCACACCTCACCGCCTTCCTTGAGCCCCGCGAGGAAGAGCCCCTCCTGTGGGACGTCGTACAGCGAGCAGACGCGGCTCCCGAGGCTCTCGCCGTCGGGGTTGACGGTGTGGGTCGGGATCCGCTTGATCGGCTCCATCGTGTCCGCGTCACAGATGACCAGGTGGTTCGGGTTGTAGAACCCGCCGATCACGTAGTTGCCGTCCCGGGAGACGGCGATGTCCCTGGCGTCCGTCCCGGCGTCGGCGACGGCGACCCGTTCGAAGTCGAACAGATCGATCTTGTACATCTCCCCCTGTCGCGACTGCGTGTACACGTACGCACCCTCGCGCGTCTGCTCGGGGAGGTCGGGATGGAAGTCGTGAACGTGGATCGCCTTCCCCACGTTCTCGACGCGCTCCATGAACTCGTCGTTGACCGTGTCGATCATCGCCACCGAAGCGTTGTTGCGCTCGGTGACGACCATGATGTCTCGCAGGTCGAGGTCGTGCTGGGGCTCTCCTGCCAGTTCGCTTTCTTCTTTGAGAACCTCGTGACGCTCTTTCAGCGTCTCCATGTCGGTGAAGTCAACCTTGTCGACGGACTCGCCCTCGGGAACGACATACAGCTGGCCGTTCATCTGAGCGTGTCCGTCCCCGCAGTAGACGTTACACTCGAAGTCGAAGGTCCCCTCCTCGTCAGTGACGAACGTGACTGAATCGAACGCTTCGTCGTCCGTGTTCTCTGGGAGATTGACCGGCCCGATATCGTACGGCTCCTCGAGGTAGAACGTGTGGTACTTGAAGTCCGGGTTCTGTTCGAAGGTCGATTTCGTGAACTCGATCGTGAGTTCCGTGTTCGGCGGCACCCGGATCTCCTGGGGCTGGAACTCGTACTGGTGGGCCGCCAGCTGAACGGTCTCACTTCGTTCCACCTCCGCCGGCTCCTCTCCCGATGACTCCCCCTCGTCGGCAGTCTGATTACCCGTCTCGTCGGTTTCGTCGTCGGTGCAGCCCGCGAGCGCCGCCGACGCCGCCACGATGCCGCTCGTCTTCAGGAACGTCCGACGGCCCGGGATCGGCAACCCCATCTCGAAGTGCAGTTCGTCGTCGAACTCCAGGTTCTTCGCGATCTCCCTCGAAGCGCTCAAGTGGCGCTTGATTCGTTCCTCGTGGTCCGCCGTCGACTCGGCCGCTGACTCGGATTGTGACATGCTGGGCACCTCTCCAATTGAATCTCCAGACCCGACACCTATAACCGGGCAGCAACGTTTCGAGTTCGTGAGAGGTACGGGGAAGATGTTCGCGTCGGAGTTTTTCCGTCATGATAACACCACACTAGAGATCCGGAATCCGACGTCGTAACGATCCCTATGTCGGCCGTAGTATCCGACTCCGTTCGACGACGGTTCCCAGCTCGTTGGAGTCGGCGGTACAGTAATTTATAAAATACTCGATAGTATGACACATGACGACCGACAGCACGGCGTCGAAAGCTCGAGGCGATCGGATGACGACCGACTTCTTCGAGGACGTCCTGGCCGAGTATCTCGAGGAGGATCGCATAGTGGACGGCGTCGTCAGACTGACACTGGACGACGGGCGAACTCGCCGGTTCGTCATCGGCGACGACACCGAGTCGATGGGTCCGTACGAGTACGTTCGTCGCGAACTCGCGGAGGCGAAGTACCTAATCGAGGAAAACGAGGATCGGTTCGATCGACCGGTCGAGGTCTCTGTTCCAGTCCGCGACGAGGAGACCGTCCTCGCGGAGGTCGAAGACGAGGGCGCAGTTACGACCTGGTTCAAGCCAGAGGGGTTCGGACTTCTGCTCGAACACCTCTGCGCGATGGCCGACGACGAGCCCCGTGGCGAAACGACCGAGGAGACGGATACGACGACAGATTGAGACGGACCATCGGTACGCCGTTCGTTCGTATCGGCCTACCGACGTAGGCGGAAACGGAGGTCGCAACTGCCTGCGTGACGAAACGGGTACGGTCCTCATCGACTCCCTCTCGCCGTCGAACGAAGCGAACGAGTTGTGGCTGGAACAGCATACTGCTCGAGCGACGTGGAATCAGGGCTCACAGTAGAGGGTTTGCCCGCTGAACGTACACTCGATCCGCAACGGGTCGTCATAGGTCACTGAAACCCGATCCATGGCTTGGACGTAATGCGCAGGGGTTCCAGTCCGCGAGCGCTCATTGAGCCGTGAGATGAGGCCGGCTTCACGGAGGTTCTCGACCTTTCTGTACGCCGTCGACTGGGGGAGATCGAGAGCTTCGACTATGTCACGGACCGTCGCCGGCTCCTCGACGTAGAGATACACCGCTCGAGCGTCGTCGTCATTGAGCAGTTCCATGATCCGGTAGGGATCACAGTCGATCTCACTATCCTGTTCGGCGTACGGACACCGGATCGGTCGATCGATCGTGTCGCTCATGTTTAATGATTCGACTTACCTCTCCTTCGATATCCTCCATCATTCCCAAAAACTGAGGATCATCCGTCACGAGTAAGGCGGATGTCCGGCCGTATATCGGCTCAACGAACGCATACAGCATCTCGGTGGCCGTCACCTCGCTTCGGTCGTTCGAGCAATCCACTGAACACGTTCGGGAGCAAAGTCGCATACTTGGCGCGTGTCGATTCGACCGACCGTCACCGCAGGTCATCGAGACAGAGATCGTCGCTGTCTCCCGTCCGTCCCCTCGCGTCGCGTTCGAGTTCCAAGCCATGATCAAATCACACCTGAGTTGGGAGTCAATCGGGCGAGTTGCGTCTGAACCGTTCGTCATTACTCTCGCTGCCGTCGACGTGCTCATCGTCGTCGCGTTCATCGCTTTCGGATTGTTGAAGCACGCGATCGAACCGTGGGCGTTTCCAGCCTATACCCTCCGGACTGCGATCCCGTTCGTGATTGGATGGGTGGCCGTCGCCCCGCTCTTCGGAGCGTATCGGAGGCGGGTGTTCGAGTCGTTCAGACGGACGCTCGCCATCGTCGCTGTCGCATGGGTGGTCGCGTCGCTGCTCGGCGGGGCCATCCGCTCGACGGCGCTGTTTCCCGGTAGCGCACCACCGGAGTTCCTGCTCGTCACTGCTGTCCTCGGTCTCGGATTCGTCCTTCCGTGGCGGCTCGCGGTGACCGCCGGCGTTCGACGGCGATGAGCGACGATCGATCCCGACCGCGATCGATGCGAACGCGTTCGGCATCACGGCTACCCAGCGTCCGCGAGTAGCGACCGTGAGATGGATTCGTGCTCACTCTGTGGCCTTCCGACGCCAGAGTCACCGGTGACCGCGGCGGACGTCGAGGGACGGTTCTGCTGTCGCGGCTGTCTGGAGGTGAGCGCAACGCTCGAGACGGTCGACGACATCGATCGCGAGAGCGTCGTCGACCGGACAGCCGGGACCGTCGAGCGGGAAATTCCGGACGACGCTGCGGAGGCGTTCCTCGCGGTCGACGGGATGCACTGCTCGACCTGCGAGGGGTTCGTCGCGCTGCTGGGCGAGCGCGAGGCGGGGATTCTGATCGTCGAGGCGAGCTACGCGACCGACACTGCCCGGGTCGTCTACGACCCCGACCGGCTGGACGAGGACGAACTCCCCGAAACGCTCTCGGGATACGGCTACGAGGCGCGGTTTCGCGACGGCGAGGGGGACGGCACGCGAACCGACGAGGACCTCGTCCCGCGGCTGCTCGTCGGCGGGTTTCTGGCGATGCTCGTCATGCCGTGGTACCTGTTCTACCTCTATCCGAGCTACGTCGGGATCGAGACGGGAATCCTTTCGGTGGATGCAACCACATCCGTCGGGATTTACCTTCCACTCGCCGTGATCGGCCTGTTGACGGGCGGCGTGCTGTTCTACACCGGCTATCCGGTCTTACGAGGCGCGTACGTCAGCCTGCGGGTCGGGCAGCCGAACATGGATCTGCTGATCGCGATCGCCGCGGTCGCGGCGTACGCCTATAGTACGGTCGCGCTGGTGATGGGACGCACGCACCTCTACTACGACGTGACCGTCGCCGTCATCCTGGTCGTCACGCTCGGAACCTACTACGAACGCCGGATCAAGCGGCGGGCGACCGACCTGCTCGCGGACATCACCGCCGCACGGGTTCGCACTGCGACCCGTCGAATCGACGGCGGGACCGAGACGGTTCCGGTCGAGCGGCTCGCGGGAGGCGAGGAGGTGCTCGTCAGACCCGGCGAGCGGATCCCCGTCGACGGGCGAGTACTCGAGGGAACGGCAGCCGTCGACGAGTCCGTCCTTACCGGCGAATCGTTGCCGGTCACGAAGCGACCGGGTGATCGCGTCGTGGGCGGCGCGATCGCGACCGACAGTGCGCTGGTCGTCGAGGTCGGCGAGGACGCGGAGAGTACGCTCGATCACATCGCGTCGCTCATGTGGGAGATCCAGAGTTCGACGCCGGGCGTCCAGCGGCTGGCGGACAAGCTCGCGACGATCTTCGTTCCGTTTGTACTGACACTGGCGGTCGTCGCGACGGGCTGGCGCCTCGCGACGGGAACGCCGATCGCAGACGCGGTGCTCACGGGGTTGACAGTGCTCGTCGTTTCCTGTCCCTGTGCGATGGGGCTGGCGACGCCACTGGCGGTCGCATCTGGCCTCCGCGACGCCCTCGAGCACGGGATCGTCGTCGCGAACGCGACACTGTTCGAGTCGGCATCGGCCGTCGAGACGATCGTCTTCGACAAAACTGGCACGCTGACAGCCGGTGAAATGACGGTGCTCGAAGTACACGGCGACATCAATGCGATCGACCTCGCCGCGGCCGTCGAGCGCCGCTCGGAGCATCCCGTCGCCGAGGCCATCGTGGCCGCGGCGAGCGCCGGGCCGGCAGAGCGGGACCACGACGGTGGGGCCGACGAGCGTGTCGCGTTCGACGGCGGCTCCCTCGAACCCGAAGCCGCCGGAGACGACGAGCGATCGTTCGCGGTGACCGACTTCGAACGGCATCCCGGTGAGGGCGTCAGTGCGACGGTCGAGGAAACGACGGCGGACTCCGCTGCCCTCGAGACCGGCGACGAGCGACGAGCGGGCGATCGGGTCGCCGTCGGGACGCCCGCGCTCGTCGAGCGGTTGGTCGGTCCGGTTCCGGACGACCTCGAGACGGCGATCGATGACGCGCGAGCGCATGGACGGTTACCGACAGTCATCGGCTACGGCGGCCGGGCGAGGGCCGTCGCCGTCGTCGGCGACAGAACGCGGTCGGAGTGGCAATCGGTCCTCGAGTCGTTCGCCGACCGCGAGGTGATCGTTCTAACGGGCGACGACGAAGCCGCGACGGCGACGGTTCGCGACCATCCCGCAGTCGACCGGGTCTTCGCCGGTGTCCCGCCGGACGGAAAGGTCGAAACGGTCCGACAGCTCTCCCGCGAGGGGGTGACGGCGATGGTCGGCGACGGCACGAACGACGCCCCGGCGCTGGCCGCGGCGGACGTCGGGATCGCCCTCGGAAACGGGACGGCCCGCGCGACCGACGCCGCCGACGCGGTCGTCACCTCGAGCGACCTCCGGTCCGTTCGATCCGTGTTCGATCTCGCGACCGGAACCCGGCGGCGCATCCGCGAGAACGTCTGTTGGGCGCTGCTGTACAACGCCGTCGCGATCCCACTGGCCGTCGCCGGACTGATCAACCCGCTCTTCGCGGCCGTCGCGATGGCGACGAGCAGCGCCATCGTCGTCGGCAACTCCTCGCGGCCGGTGCTGGACGACTAGTCGTGGGATTCGATCGCTACCCACTGGTTTCGGACTCCGATACTGCGGTGTAGTGTGTCTGTCCTCGAGACAGAGGGATGGAGAGGGAGGCGGCGGTGGCGTTCCGAGACAACTCCCGGGGCTCGACGACGACCGTGAGCGGATCGCTGGATCGGATCTCCGAGACCGACCGTGAACTACGCGACGAATTGGGACACCCGTCTCGGACGAGAACGAGGACGGGTACGGACAGGACGAGACCTGGACTGGACGGAACGAGGACAGGACCGCACGAGAACGGGACCGGACGGAACGAACGACCCGGGCTTCCGCAGGGCGATCAGGCTCCCGACGACGGCTCGAGCGACGCGTTCGGAACCGACGAGACGGACCGACGGTATCGCCGCAGGGTCTCGTCGTCTTCGTCGCGGAGTTCGACGACGAACTCCTTCTGCCCGACCACTGACTCGAGGTCGTCTTCCCGGAACGTGACGTCGTACGGCGGGTCCTCGACGCGCGCGATCTGACTTTCGCCGCTGGTCACGACGACGCTGTCGATCCCCTCCGTCTCGGAGAGCGTACAGGAAATTTCCCCGTCCGCGCGGGTACACGAGAGGTCGGGGTTGACGTCCGAACCCGAATCGCTCTGGAGCGGCGACTGAAAGTCGAGCAGCATCGGCGAGACGGGTGCCGTTCCGAGTATCAGGACGATAGCCAGGAATATAGAGAGGTTGATCTTCGACCCGTTCCGAGCGATCGCTCGGACGAGCGGTCGGTCGGCAGTCCGGCGAAGCCGAATTACGAGCGGGACGATCACGGCGTGGGTAAGCGGCCCCCAGAGGATGAGGACGAATCCGTAGGCCCTCGTATACTCAAGGATGGTCCACTCGATGCCGTAGGAGAGTACGAGGCTCGAGGCCGTCCAGCAGAAGAAGCCGAAAAAGAGCAGTCCGACGCTCTTGAACAGTCGCCAGATGGGCGTATTCGCGTAGTAGACACTCAACAGGTCACGCCAGGCCCGGGCGATGGCCCGCGTGACGGACTCGAGCGGCGATGCGGTCGCGTCGTCGGAGTGTGGCGTCATGGGTGGGTACAGCGAAACGCGTGGTCGATCAGGCGCCGATCGACCAGAGCTGGGTGAGCAGATACCAGTTCAGCAGGTAGGTGATCACGAACGCGGCGAGGAAGACCAGACAGAGGACGAACGTGCCGCGCATCTCGTAGGCGTGGACGGGGTCGTCCGGATCCTGGGCCATCCCCAGCCCCCCGTCGGCGACGAGATCCGCGTTGTCCGCGCCGTTTTCGACCCGGTCGCCGAAGACGAGCGAACCGACCGCGACGAGAACGAACAGGACCCCGCCCGCGATGGCGAGTAGGGCGAAGATCCCGAAGATCGCGAACAGCGGCGACGCGGCGGAGAGACTGAACTCGGTGCCGGGGATGTTCTCGACGACCTCGGCGGTCCGTCGCGGGATGCCGTAGAGAATACCGACGTACATCATCATCAGGACGGCCACGCCCATCGCGGCCGAGTAGAAGAACGGCTGGATCGACGCGAGCCGCTCGGAGATGTACTGTCGCATGAACATGGTCCGAATCACGAAGAAGACCAGGCCCATGAACGCGACAGTCGTTCCGAGGACGACCGTCCCGTGGAAGTGACCCACCGTCGCGAACGTGTTGTGCCAAGTCATGTTGAGCTGAAGTTGTCCCATCATGACCCCAGTGATTCCGCCGAGGAACCCGAACAGAATGATCGAGAAGATCGTCGAGGAGAACACCGGGTTCGACCAGGGAGCGGACGTGAGCCAGCCGAACAACCCGCCGCCCTTCCCGCGCTTTCGGCGGCCGGCCTCGATCCCCGCCGGGATGGCGAACGCGTGGATCAGACTCGCGAACGTCGCGCCGTAGAACGCGTAGGACGTGTTCCAGATGCGCCAGCCGGTCGACACCGCGGGGTCGGACAGCAAGTGGTGTGCCGCCCCGAGGTTGATGAAGAACAGGTAGAGGATAAACGCCGTCCGCGAGACCTTCTCGCTGACGACCTCCGCGCCGGCGACGACGTGGGTGAGGAAGTACCAGACGGCGATCATCGCCACGAGGTTGATCTGCTGTGTTCCGTGCCCGATGATCCAGTACATCTGGCGGTACCAGGCCGCGTCCCACCACTGGATCATCTCGAGTCGCCACAGCAGGGTGGGAACGAACGCCACCAGCCCGCCGACCAGCGCCTCGACGGCGATGATCGACGTGACGAACGCGGCGAAGCTGACGAGCGGCAGCGTCTTGTCCGGGTGCTCGCGCTTCTCGTACCACATCGTCGCGAAAAAGGGCAGTGCCGCGACGACGGTGCCCAGAATGAAGACGATCGCGCCGGCGTAGAACAGCGGCGAAATCGGCATCGGGACGTAGGCCGTCAACAGCGGCGCCTCGTTCGGCGCTTCGGTGGTCCAGATGGCGTAGTTGACGAGCACCGCCCCGGCGGCCATGACGAGCCATCCCGCCTTCGCGACCTTCGTGAACGGTAGCCGTCTGCCCAGTACCATCGGCCCGCCCACGTAGAGGATGGCGATCTCCATGAACACCATCCAGAAGATCAGCAGGTTCCACGCGTGCAGGCTGAGATGCGTATAGAAGTCCGCGGCATCGAGTAACCCGATCACTTCCCAGCGGGTCATCGCGACGGTAAACGCGAAGATGCCTCCGTAGAGGAGGGCAACGACCGCCGTGAGACCGAACAGCTTGACGTGGTTGTCGACGGAGCGGTGAACCTCGAGCCCCGTCACGGAGCAGGTCCGGAAGCCGTCGTCGCGATACTCGTTGTCGAACAGGCCGAGAACGTCCAGTTTGTGTGCCATCGTTATCCCTCCTCCACGACGATCGTCCCGTGCATGGTCCGGTGGCCCTGGCCACAGAACTCGTTACAGATGATGTGGTAGGTGCCGGGTTCGTCGAAGGTCATCGGCACCACCCACTCGTAGCCGGGCAGCACCTGCAGGTTGATCTGTTTGCTCAGCGCGTCCTCGGGCCGCAGCGAGAAGCCGTGCTGGACGTCCATCGAGTTGAGATGGAAGTCGTACTCCGTCCCCGTCTCGAGGACAACTGGCGCGCCATCCCACTGGAATCGCATCGCCTGCAGGTAGACGTCCTGCTCCGGCGGGACGAGACCCGCGTCTGTCTCCTCGGCACGCTCCTTGTAGTCCTGCAGCTTCTCGCGGAACTCCTCGGCCTCTACGCTGAACGTCTCGCCGATGGGGTTCTGATCGCCGACGCGCGTCCAGACGCTCATCCAGCCGAAGAGAATGAGCGACCAGCCGACACCCAGTCCCAGCCAGATGGATTCGCGTCTGTTGACCGGTTGATCCCACCAGTTACCGTCCGGGGGTTTGATCGGTGACGTCATGGAATCACCCCAGTGGAACTGAGAACACGTCGACCCATCCCCACGCGACGTACGAAACGGCGAAAAACACGAGTGCCGCCGCTGCGAGCAACCATATACGGTCGTACAACCGTTGCATCACCGGCTCCGACTCGTCCGCGTTGTCTATAGTCATCCCTTCAACCTGAAATGGATACGTTATTGCCATAGTGATTCTCCCGTACACGTTCGTCGAAGTGACGCCCAGTGCGGCGACGAACGGGTATCTCAGGCCGTGTTGCATGAGAACTGTCCGCTCGAGCGACGCGCCACTTGCGTCGCTGGACGACGAGCGGCCCGAGAACCGGCTCCGACCTCGGACGGAATTCCCTCGAAAATCAGGCGACGTATAGCTGGTCGATGTCGGCGAGGACGAGCGACACGCCGGCGAGGCGAACGAATCGGTCGGCGTAGGCGGTGAACCGGCCGGCTGTGAGGTCGTGCCCCACTGCAGTCGCACCGGTCACACTGAGAAGCAGGACGGCGAACCTGGCCGCGTGGCTGTCCATGATCGCCGCGGTCTCTGCGACTGACATCGTGATCGACCGAAACGCGAGCGACAGAAACAGCGGTACCACACAGGCAACGGCCGCGAGAGCGTACATCGCACCGAAAGCCGCGGATCCGGTCACGGTCGCTCGTCGTTCCGGCAGGAGGACGTGGACGGCGCCCGTCCCGCCCCAAATCACCCACACCTCGAGGGCAATCAACGCGATACCGACGGCGTACTCGAGAAACGGCAGCAGAGACTCGAGAGCGATGCCGGCGACGAGGGCGACGGCCGAGAGAGCGATGAGAACGGCTATCGAACCGACCGCAGCCGCGAGTCCGCGGCTCACGGCGCCGGAGAGCGGGGCGCCCTCCTCGTCCGTCGCCGCCACGTAGTAGCCGACGTAGACGGGTAGCAGGGCATACGAACAAGGAGCGAAAAACGTAGCAGTGCCCGCGCCGAGGGCGAACAGTACGGTTCCGACCGGTTCACACCGGCCATCTCACTCGTCCGTGAGCGCGGCTTCGATCGGTCGTTGAAACGCATCGGCGGACTTGTACCCGCGTTCGGACCAGGTAACGGTGTTCGATTCGTCGAGCACGAACGCGTATGGGACGCCTCCGGCGTCGAGCTGTTCGGTCAGCTCGAGGTCGGTGTCCAGCGCCACAGTCCAGTCGCCGCCGTTGGCCGTCCACCACGCTGCCACGTCGTCGCGGGTAACGGTGTTTCCGACCGGTTCGCTCGTCACGGACACGAACTGGACGTCCTCCCCGACATCGTGGTGGACGACCGAGAGCGGCTCCATCGTGTGCTGGCAGACGGTGCACCAAGTGGCGAACAGTTCGACGAACGTGACGCGACCACGTTGGGGGACCGTCGTCGTCCCCGCCTCGCTTCCCGGCGCATCGATCGTCTCGAGTACGACCGGGTTGATCCCCGCGTCGTCGCCATCGATATCGAGGTCACCGACTGCGACGGCTGCGCCGCCC
Organism: Natrinema amylolyticum; assembly: GCF_020515625.1. NCBI lineage: Archaea > Methanobacteriati > Methanobacteriota > Halobacteria > Halobacteriales > Natrialbaceae > Natrinema > Natrinema amylolyticum. The sequence continues at coordinate 15,898 of NZ_JAIWPJ010000008.1, read as the reverse complement.
CCGGCGACGGTAAGGCCGACCGCGCCAGTGAGGAGATCACGACGCTTCACGGCTTACCACCCCTCGACGACAGCTCTCGCGTCGTCGACGGTGCTCCCATTCGGCGGGCCACCGGTGTAGGCCCGTTCGACGAGTCCCATGTCAGTTCACGGGTCTTCGTCGTAGATGTCTCGGGTGGGCTCGCCGCTGACGTCGATGACGCCGAGGGCGCCGCGGCGGGCCGCGCGGGTCAGCGCGTGGTCGACGATTTTGACCGGCCCTGGCACCGGGAACTCCATTTCGGCCGCGGCCGTCGTCCCGGGTGCGACGGGTGCGGTTTCGATGTTCTGTTCGGGCTCGGTCAGGAGGTCGCCGTCGCGGTAGAAGCGGCTCCAGACGTTGCCGATGGGGTGCCACGAGCTCAGGAGGTTCGGGCCGCCGTTGGCGAAGTAGACCCGTGCGGTCTCGCCCGTATTGGCCTGCATGGGGCCGACACCGTCTCCGGTGAAGCCGTAGGCCTGGCCGTTGAACACGACGTAGGTCGGCTGTTCGGCGAGCATGGCGTCGAAGTCGAAGCCGTGGTGGCCTTTCTCGCCGACGTCGCCGTCGGTGTAGATCTCGTGCTGGCCGAGGTAGTACTCGTTATCGACCTCGGGGAGGCCGTCCTCGGGTTCGACGAGGATCGAGCCGAACATGCCGCTGCTGATGTGCTGGTCCATGTTCGGGATCGCACAGTGGTAGATGAACACGCCCGCGTAGTCAGCGGTGAAGCTGATCTGGGTGGGGTCGTCGCCGGGCGCGATCGTGGTCGCGTCGGCCCCGCCGCCGGGGCCGTAGACCGCGTGGAAGTCCATGTTGTGGGCGGCCACGTTCAGATCCTCCGGGACGTCGAAGGTAAGGTTCACCCGGTCGCCGCGCCGGACTCGGACCATCGGTCCCGGCACCTGCCCCTCGAAGGTCATGTAGTCGAAGGTGACCCCCAGCTCGATCTCGGCGGTCACCCGCTCGGTCCGGACCGTGATGTCGTGTTCGCGCGGTTCGTTCCAGTCGACTGGATCCGGGATATCCGTCGGATCCCGGGCGATCCGATCCACGTCAACCGCTTTCGCCGCCGGCAGCCCTTCCCCGTCTGCCGATTCGTCGTCGTCGGTCGGTTCCGACGATTCGTTTCCTTCCAGACAACCGGCGACTGCGATCGCGCCGGTTGCACCCACTGCCTGTAGAAACCGTCGTCGGTCGGGATCGAATTGGGTCATTGTCCTCACCTGTGAGTAGAGGGAGACCCATATTCAAGCGGAGAGACGATTCTCGGTAGATGGTAAACTTTCCGACAACTCCCTGCATACCGGGGGCATTAAATATACACGCTACCGGCCGTCGCCGGAAGACAACGGGAATGAGGATCCGAAACCCGTTACGTGGCGACTATGACCGTCTCGAAGATGATTGCGAAAAGAACGAAACCGAGATAATAGTTCGAGGCATAGAACGACTGCAGCGCGGCCTCATCGGTCTGAATACGGTACTGCCGAATCACTGACCGGAGGAAGACCGCGCCGAGGGCGACGGATGTGGCCGCGTAGACTATACCGAGGCCGGCCAGCCAGCCGAGGACACTCGCGGCCAGCAGCGTCGCGCCCAGGTAGAACGCGACGTGTCGGCGCGCGGCGAGCACTCCGTTGACGACGGGGAACATCGGGAAGCCGCCACGGGAGTAGTCGTCTCGGTAGGCGATCGCGAGGTTATAGAAGTGTGCGGGCGTCCACAGGAAGATCACTGCAGCGAGGGCGATGGCGGGCGCTCCGATGTCGCCGGTGACGGCCGCCCAGCCGATGACGGCTGGGAGTGCTCCCGCCCCACCGCCGAGAACCGTGTTCCAGGCAGTGTTCGGTTTGAGAACCACTGTATAGAGGATGGCGTAGTAGACGATTGCAGCGCCGGTCAGCGCCGCTGCCAGCACGTTTACCCATGTCAGGAGGATCGCCATCGACGCGAATACGAGCACGATCCCGAACGATAGGGCGCTCCGTACCGGAACGAGATCGTGGACCAGCGGCCGGTCTGCCGTGCGATTCATCCGCCGGTCACGGTCGCGTTCGTAGACGTGATTGAACGTGGCGCTCGCACCGATCGCGAGGACACCCCCGACGAGTGTCGCGACCACGGTCGTCAACTCGAGCGTCTCACCTGTCAGCGTCGCCAGCCCCATTCCCGCGACTGCGACGAGACAGAGCAACCACATCAGCCGCGGTTTGGTGAGCGTCAGGTACGCCCCGACCGTCTGCCGGAGGCGGACGAGCGGATTGCTCGGTCGCTCGCGGGCGCTCGTCGTGCCTCCGGAGTCGATAGCTTCGTTCGTTCCCGGACCGAAACCGGTTTCGCGGGCGGTATCCGTTCTCTCGCGCGCGCTGTCCTCGAGGACGCAGACGAGTGCGACGAGCAGGCAGGCGAAGATGATCATCGCGAGCGCGAGGTGTAGTCCGTTCGCAGCGGCGGGGCCGCCGACGACGAGCACAGCACCGAGGGCGACCTGGACGGGAAAGAGGATGACCGCACACCCGACCAAGCCCCTCACCCGGCGACCGACCCCGATCTGCCGGGTGGCGAGCCCGGACGCGACGACGAGGAGGCCGGCCACGAGGGCTGCGACCCGGTGACCCCAGAAGAGGAGCGATTCGACGGAGAGCGGACCGAGTGCTAGGTCGGTCGAACAGCTCGGCCAGGTCGCACAGGTCGCTGCGCCGTCGGTCGTCGAAACGGCGGTTCCGAGTGCGACGAGAACGTACGCCGCAATCGTCGTCGTCGCGAGTAGGTTCGCGAACCGTTGTCGGGTGAGTGAATAGTTCATCTTTCGTCAATGGGCGGAGTCTCTCCGACGTTTCCCGCTGCACGCTCCCGGTCCCCACCGACACCGCGTCGGTCGTCTTCGTCCGTTCGGTCCGTCACTGTTCGTACCAGATGACGGTCACGACGTCCTCGTTGCGCTCGACCGTCTCGTAGACGTAGCCGCGGTCGTCGAGTTTCGGGAACAGAAACTGGGGGACGCGGTCGTTGCGCTGAGCGAGAACCGTTTCGGGCGGGAGTTCGGCGAGCGTCTCGAGAGTGTCCTTGAGCGGTTCCGGCGGGCCGAGCGACCGGACATCCATCGTCTCCTGTGGTCGATCAGTCGGTGCGTCGATGCGATCGACGACGGAGATGAGCGATTGCATATGTGCCAGTCCACACTTCTGCAACCTCTTTTTGATCCCGTACCTGTTCGGTCACAGCGGAGACACGGTGACTCGGAGCGGGTCTTCTCGAGTGTCGAATCAATGTTGGGTCTGTTCCCGTAGGCGTTGTTCAGATAAGGTCTGAAAAGCGAGGCGGTCAGAATTCTAGGTGTCCATGCCGGAATTCAGCCGCCTCAACGGCGCTGGTAGCGGCTTTCGATTAGATTTTGTGGAGCGTGGGGCGACACCGCGCGAGCTCATCGATTGAGTATCCAGCTCCACCTGGCCGAGATATCAATTTCAGATACTGTTTCTGTCTTAGAGAGATTCGATGTCGAACGGGCGAGATCGGCGATCCATAATTAGGTGTAGAAAGCCGATTCACATCCGACAACTGGAAAACAGCCGGATCACGTTCTACTCGACGAACCCGTGATCCGATTCACTGATCCGTGCTACTGGCTGTACGCTGCTATCGATCCCGAAACGAACGAATTTCTCCACGTCAAGCTCTATTCAACGCGTACAACCGCACTTACTGATATTTTTCTCCACGAATCAGAGAGAAATATGACGTCGAAGACGCCGTGTTTCTCGTCGATTCAGCACCGTGACTCGAGATTGTACTCCACCATCTCGAGCACTGATTTCCATACGAAAAATATGGAAATCGGAACGCCACCGAATGTATATTCTAAAATATAAAAAGACGTACATACCAGTTTAATATCTATTTCAGAACGCCGATCCAGCAACCGCCGAAACATGGCTCGGCGACGTAGAGGCGACGAGTGTACATTCCATCGACACAAAGGTTCGTCGTGGGATCTTCCTGATCAGTCGCCGTCGCTTCGACAATCCCTCACAGCGATGTCGCGGGGACGGTCTCTGCTGTCGGCTCCGAAGATGTGTGATTCAGTGTTAGTGACCGCGTATTCGGTCTCGCAGGCGGCGTCACCGACCGTCCTGGAGCCCTCGCTGGATATACGGCAACTGACGGGGCGCTACTTGCACTTCTCCAACACTTGATGGGGACCGCGTGCTGAGTACAGAGAGGTGTAGTCAGTACGTGGTTTCTAGTAGCTTCTGAGAATTTCAACGGTGCCGGGATTTTGAACTGTAAGCGGTGTAACTCTCCTATCCAGGTCCAAAGGCCGCGATATCGGCACCCACTGTCGCCAGTGCGTCGGCGGGGTTCGGGTCGCTGTCAGCCAGATGCGTGTACTGGTGGTCCGGGATGCTCGACAGTGCCGCCGTGATGGCCTCGCTGTATGTCTCGACGCCCGATTCAGTCGGGTCATCGCCACCCCAGACGTCTCGGATAACTGTCATCGAATCGATGCGCACTTCCAGTCTGCGTGGCTCGTAGCGAGCCAACAGTTCGGAGAGCCCGAGCTGGAGGGCGACGTACTCGGCGGTGTTGTTCCCCGTCCGGGAGCCGACGGGTCGGCCGAGACGGGCGAGTTGGTCCTCCGCAGCGTCCATGATGACAGCGCCCGCACCTGCGGGCCCGGGGTTACCGCGTGAACTGCCGTCGACGTAGAGGACGAACGTGTCGCTCGTCGGTTCGGGGACGGATGGCCGGGTGAGTCCTGACGCCAGCAGACTCTCGAGCACGCGACGCAACTCGGCCGGGGTGGTCTGGGGATCGAAGAGACCGCCGTAACCGGGGACAGCGTCGTCGATGGCGTCGGTGGCGGCCGCCACCTCGTAGCCGACGCCCGCGAGTACCTCGTCGACGAGCGCGGCGACCGGCGAGAGGTGTTCGACCGGGAGGGGATCGTCGGTCACGCCACTTCCCCCTGCGGGCTTCGGTTCTGGGCCCTCACACCTTCGATCCCGGATGGTCTCGTTGGCTGGTCACACCACTGCATATGGGTCCTCAGTGGTCGAGCGGGATAATCTCTTCAGGTGGTACCAGTGTTCGCCGCTTCTGTTCATACTTACTCCCACATAGTGGCCGCTATATGACACTCATTGTCGTGCGGAGAACATGGCCAAAGTCACCGGGACAGTGGCATTGTGGCCTGCGGGCTTGTCCTCAGCTATTCGGCCTCATCGGGCGGATACTATTCGTGTCCACACATCATAGATAGCGCCTATTCTCAACAGTTTCCATTTGTGGAGAATTAGTACACTTCTCCCTTCACAATAAACTCATTCCATTTTGGGTAAGTATACTATATGATTTTATCTAGGAAATAATTGATAGGTATGGCTATCCCCTCGTTAGATGTCTGAAGATCGATTACCGAGTTCGCAGGAAAAGCTACTTTTCACGGCGCAATTACTCATGCGTATGAGCGAGGAGTCACTCGATGATCTCGACAGACGCATTGTACATAGCCTTCAGCAAGATGCTCGCAAGACATCGGCGAGCGAGATCGCAGAACAGGCGGGTGTCTCGGCTAGTACAGTCCGTAATCGAATACGGAATTTGGAAGACGCAGACATCCTTACTGGATACCATCCTGAGGTGAATTACGAGGCTGCTAGTTACCAGTTGCAGACGCTTATTGTCTGTACTGCACCGATCCCCGATCGAGAGGCCCTCGCGCGGAAAGCTCTCGAGGTACCAGGTGTCGTTGCAGTCAGAGAGATTATGACCGGCACAGAGAACGTCCATGTCGAAGCAATCGGTTCGGATAGTGACGACCTCAGCCGGATCGGCCGAGACCTCGACGAACTCGGCCTCGAAGTCGTTGATGAGGACCTGATACGGAACGAGTACGAGCGTGCCTTTCACGGATTTGACGTTGAAAGCGTGGAGTGAATTTCGTAGAGCTGTCCTCTCCTGCTTTGTTGAGAGAGCCGTCTTATCGACGTGTGCCGAGAATGCTCGCTCTCATCTCCATTGTACTTTGTAGGACAGTACCACAGGATATAGGGGTATATTTTGTTGATTCGAGAATGGAAACACCGTATTTATGCTGATCCGGGCCAACATTCCGGTAGAGAACACTCATGAGTGATACCTTACCGGCCTGTGAAACGTGACTCCGTTTGACGATATCGACGTTGATCCTGTCTATAGGGCTTCGCTGCGAGGCGAAGAGATGACTGAAAATTGATAATATAAGTTAATGCCAAAAGAACTTGAACGAGATCTCGGACTGTTCGCGGTAGTCGCTATTAGTATCGGCGCGATGATCGGAAGCGGGATCTTCATACTCCCCGGTTTAGCACTGAAGACAGCAGGGCCGGCTGTTATTCTCGCGTACCTGCTCGCAGGGGTACTTGTCCTGCCAGCTGCCTTAAGTAAGGCAGAGATGGCAACAGCGATGCCAGAGGCCGGTGGCACATACATCTACATCGAGCGTGGCATGGGCCCGCTACTCGGAACGATCGCCGGCGTCGGTACGTGGTTTTCTCTGTCGTTCAAGGGCGCACTAGCGCTGGTCGGAGGCGTCCCCTATCTCCTATACCTATTCGACTTGCCAGTGAAGCCGGTCGCACTCGTGTTGGCTGCCGTTCTCGTACTCGTCAACCTCATCGGCGCAAAACAGACTGGGCGCCTCCAGATCGTCATCGTCACAGTGATGCTCGCGGCGATGGTCTGGTTCGTCGTCGGTGGGCTTCCGTCGACGAGCAGCGCCTACTATGACGGTTTCTTCAGTAAGGGTTCCGGCGGTCTCCTCGCCGCTACTGGTCTCGTATTCGTCTCGTACGCGGGCGTGACCAAGATCGCGAGTGTCGCTGAGGAAGTGGAGAATCCGGACCGGAACATCCCACTCGGAATCCTCGGTTCACTTTCCTTTACGACGCTCCTGTACGTACTCATCGTCGTGGTGATGGTCGGGGTGACGCCGCCCGACCTCTTGAGTGACTCCGGGGTACCGATGATTCACGCGGCCGAAGCAACGCTCGCCTGGCCGGGCGTGGTTGCCGTTATTATTGCAGCCGTACTCGCATTGATTAGTACGGCCAACGCGGGTATTCTGTCGTCGTCTCGGTATCCATTTGCGATGGCTCGAGACAAGCTTGCACCGCCGTCTCTGACGGAGATTCACGATGAGTGGGGGACGCCCGTGCAGGCGATTACGCTCACTGGCGCTGTGATGTTGCTCCTCATCGCATTCGTCCCGATCCTCCAGATTGCGAAGCTGGCGAGTGCCTTCCAGATCATCGTCTTTGCCTTAGTCAATGGTGCAGTTATCGCGTTTCGTGAGGGGAACGTCGGAGAGTACGATCCCAGCTTCGAGTCGCCGCTCTATCCGTGGACTCAGATCTTCGGAATCGCCGGTGGATTCCTTCTTATCGGGTACATGGGGACAATACCGCTCGTCGGTGCTGTCATCATCATAGTCGGATCGATGCTCTGGTATGCGTATTACGCACGAGGTCGTGTCCAGCGCGAAGGCGCTGCCACGGATGTCGTGCGGCGGACTGTCGGCCGCAAAGCCGTTGAACGGACGAAGTCAACCTTCGATGTGGTTGACGGGTATGAAGTTCTCGTCGCTATCACCGAGAAAACGAGTGAGCAGCGAGAACGCACGCTAATTCGGATCGCTGCTGACATCGCCCGCGAGAATGACGGGAGCGTCACTGTCGTTCAGTTCGACGAAGTGGCCGATCAGGTACCGCTCCAACAGGCATCAGAGACGCAGTCGCCAGCGGATATCCAGTTTGAGGAACAAACGGAACCGCTCACCGAGGAGTTCGATGTCCCCGTTCACTATGGCGAGATCGTGAGTCACGACACGAAGCGAGCGATCGCTAACTTCGCCGAACACGAGGATGTAGACTTCCTCCTGCTCGAACGAAGTGACGACCCATTGTACGCCTCGATATTCGGTACTACTGTCGAATGGATCTCTCGTAATGCTCCGTGTGACGTCTTGCTTATCGAGGACCGTGATCTGGACCGGATTGATTCCGTTACAGTCATCACCGATCGCGGCCCCTTCGATCCGCAGAAGATCACTGTCGCGAACGCGTTAGCGAGCGAGGCAGGAGGAAGTATTGACCTGCTGTACCCACTCGAGAGTACAGCGACTGAGACGCAACATGAGACGATAGACGAATACCTCGAAGAATTAGAGTCGCTATGTACGGTCCCCGTGAACCGATCGATTATCGAGACTGATGAACCCGAACGGGATTTCGTCTCGGTGACTAACACTTCCGATATACTCGTTATCGGAACGGATGGAGGACGGATACGAGGGAACCTATTCGGGCGGCCGGCAGATCGGATCATCGATAGCGTCGATTGTACGGCCATCCAAGTCGAGTCGGAATGGGGAGGCCCCGGTCCTCTCCGTCGGGCCGTCGAACGAATCGTATTCTGACTTCAGATTTCTCACGGTAGACTTTCGTTGCAAAGAGTTCTGTTCCCCGTCGCGAAGACGACTCTGGCCGATGAAGGATCAGTGGTATATACAGAATCGATGCTTATCGCGGCGGGCAGCTGCGAACGACATGATTCGGTTACGCGACCGAACTCTCTTCGTCCGGTGCAGCCGTCAGGTGTGCTTCTCCCCAGTGAGCCATCTCTTGAATAACAGGTTCGAGTGACTCACCGATGTCGGTCAGCGAGTACTCGACCCGGACTGGCTTTTCGTTGACGATCTCTCTGTCGATCAGTTGCTTCTGTTCGAGGTCCTCGAGAACATCGGAGAGGACCTTACTGGATATGCCTCCGACTTCTTCTTTGAGGGCATTGAACCCGAGCGGACCGTTAGCGAGTAGCCGATGAATGACTACAGTATGCCACTTCCTGCCGATCAGCGTTGCAGTGGAGGTGATCGGACACCAGTCTTCGCCCGTACACCACACTTTCAGTTGCTGCGTCGATTCGCCCATAAGTACCGATTAGACCCGAATCGGTATATAGTTACGTATCGTAACCTTGTTACTAGTAGTATTCGTTCTGTTTTCGCGCCACTTCTTTGCCCCTCGTCTCGAAACGGGTTACCGACCGGTGACCGAATGACCGCCAGGTTAGCGAGCGTTTATTTACTATTAGATGGTGAGAGCCGTACCCATGGCAGATGAACACGAGTGTGACCTCTGTAGTCAGTCGTTCGACACGGAAGAAGAACTCCACGAACACGCACAGGAGGAGCACGAAGACGAGATGTGAGCGAGACCGGACTGCGGATCGGTCCCGCAATCGAGCGTCCTCGTACCGTGATTTTTCGGGCCTCGTCCCCGTGGCGACGAGTACCGCATTCATATCGCATCCTTCTTCGAGCACTGCCGACCGATGATTTCGCATCTCGTACTCGGGTTCGGTGAACCGCCTCGAACCGCCTGTAGATTCGTTCATCGAGGGCTACTCGGCGTCATCTGGACGACTGTTCGGGACGGACCTCGTCCTCGGAGACGTGATCGCTAACTGGGGGATCCCTGCCGAGTACGTTCGAGACGATGTCTCGGTTGCTCGAAACAGTGTGATACGTTTTCTCTCGTAGCCGCCCGTACGTCTCGAACCGCCGCAAGAACTCGACCAGTCGTCTCGGCAGCACGCCGGCGATGACGAGCGACTCTTCGGTCGCGGCGCCACAGGAGTACACCGCGTTCTCGGTGATCAGTTGCGCGCACTCCTCGTAGCCGTCGGGGAGGTGCTCCCGTTCGAAGTCGCTGAGTCGTGATCGTCCCTCTCGGACTTCCGAGAGCTTGATCGACTGAATGTCGCTTCGGCGAACGGCAAACGTCGCGGACCACGTACAGAAGTGACAGTCGTCGTCGTAGACGAGTTTCGGAACGCAGCCCATCGTACAGACCCTCGAGAGTGAGCCGCGTAAGTATTCACCCTACGACAATTTTCGAGAACACGCACTGCTATTCTTTGCGGGTCGTTGCGTGCTCCGCTTTTTTCTTGCTGGTCCTCGAACGGGACAGTATGTGCATCGTCTCGCCCCGCGGATACTCTGCGCTCGGCGCCTCCCTTCGCGCTGTCGGTGGTGTCGATGACTGAGTCCGGCGCGTACCCTCCGATCGAAGTCTACGGCGTCGTCGGCAACCTCGAGACGTGCGCGCTCGTCGCGCCGAACGGTTCGGTCGACTGGTTCCCCTTCCCGCACCTCGAGTCGCCGAGCATCCTCGCCGCGATTCTCGACGCCGAGCGCGGCGGTCGATTTCGGATCACGCCGGTCGATTCCTTCGAGACGGATCGTCACTACGTCGACGACACGAACGTCCTCGAGACGACCTTTCGAACCGACGGCGCCACGGTGACGGTGACGGACTTCCTGCCCCCAGCCGGCCAGGTCGCCCATCCGAAGAAGGTTCTCTACCGCAAAGTTACCTGTACGGACGGAACCATCGACCTCGAAGTCGAACTCGATCCGCAGTTCGATTACGGGCGTGCGGAGACGTCGATCGAATCGGTCGGGAAGGGTATCCTCGCCGACGGTGAGGATGAACGGACGCTACTCGAGAGCCCGATCGACCTGGAAATCGACGGCGGGCGAATCACCGGCGAACTGTCGCTCGATGCCGGCGAGACGGAGTGGTTCCTGCTCCGGTGTACGGGCGCCGAGGACGCGAATACGAACCCGGACGCCGCACTGGAGGAGACGCTCGCGTACTGGACCGACTGGGCGCATAGCTGCGGCCCGGAAGACGACTGCGCCTTCGAGGGGCCCTGGCATGATCAGGTCGTCCGCTCGGAACTCGTTCTCAAACTCCTCACGCACGCCGAATCGGGAGCGATCGCGGCCGCGCCGACGACGTCGTTGCCCGAAGATATCGGCGGCGTCCGGAACTGGGATTACCGGTTCAACTGGCTGCGAGACGCCGGATTCACCGTTCAGGCGCTGATGAACCTCGGTACCGCCGAGGAGGCGACCGATTACTTCGACTGGTTCATGGATCTCTGTCAGGCGGACGATCCGGCAGCGATCCAGCCGCTGTATAGCCTTCACGGCGAGTCCGATCTCGAGGAGCGCGAACTCGATCACTTCGAGGGCTATCGCGGTTCGCGTCCGGTTCGGATCGGAAACGAAGCGGCCGAGCAGCGACAGCTCGATATCTACGGCGAACTCCTGTTGGCCGTCGACGAGATGCACCACCACGGGCGGAAGCTGGACGATGAGGAGTGGAACCGAATCCGTGACGTCGTCGACTACGTTCGCGAAATCTGGGACGAACCGGACGCGGGCATCTGGGAAGTCCGCGGCGGGAACGAACACTTCGTCTATTCGAAAGTGATGTGTTGGGTCGCCCTCGATCGGGGTATCGCGATCGCGACCGACGGAGACCACGACGCCCCGCTCGAGGCGTGGCGAGAGACCCGCGAGACGATCCGGACGGACGTCCTCGAGAACGGCTACGACGAGGATGTCGGCGCGTTCGTGCAGTCCTACGGGACCGATGCGTTGGACGCGACGGGGCTGTTGCTCCCGATCGTCGGCTTCCTGCCGTTCGACGACGATCGCATTCGGGGAACGATCGATGCGATCGAGGAGACGTTAGTCGAGGACGACGTTTTCGTGTCGCGGTACGATGGCGACGACGGCCTCCCGGGCGACGAGGGGGCGTTCGTCCTCTGCTCGTGCTGGTTGATCGACGCGCTGGCACTCTCCGGGCACGTCGAAGAAGCGCAGTCCCGATTCGAGTCGCTCTTGGAGTACCTGAATCCACTCGGACTCGTCGCGGAGGAAATAGACCCGGAGACCGGGGCGCACCTCGGAAACTACCCGCAAGCGTTCAGCCACATCGGCATCGTCAACAGCGCCCTCTACCTCGGCTATATGCGGGGGAACGAGACGCCCGGACCGGCACCGATGGGAATTCGGCTCGGCGATCCGATCACGTCTTCCGAACATTGACATCCTCCCGCGCCTGAAGACGCGGGAATCCCGACCGCGTTTGGGATATTAGGGTTTACGAGCCACGTGTTCTTGCGGTACGAACGCACCGCACTCGGAATCGAACACGAAAGTCGATGGCTGTGCCAACCAGCTGTTACTCCTATCTCCCCCATCACAGGCGAGACTCGGAGTTACAGCGGTAGCGAGGCGAAAGCCCACCCCTTCAGGGGTGGGATGAAGCCGACAACTGGGAATCTATCCACGCTCGTAGCCACGGCTGGGGTTAGATGCTTGCATAGCATCTTTAGGTGGGCAATTTCTATATACTGACGATGCCTCGTGGGTTCGACCGGGAACGTACCACCGTCCACAAACTCCAGTACCACTTCATCTGGTGCCCGAAATACCGAAAATCGGTGCTTGAGGGCGAAGTACGCATCCGTCTCGAAGAACTCATCGAGGAGAAGGCCGACGAACTCGACCTCGAAATCTTGGAGTTGGCGATTCGCCCCGACCACGTACACTTGTTCATCACGGGCGACCCCACGCTCGCCCCGAACAAAATCATGCAACAGGTCAAGGGCTACTCCTCTCGCCACCTCCGCGACGAGTTCGACTTCGGCTTGCCGTCGCTGTGGACGCGCTCGTACTTCGTCTCAAGCGCGGGCGACGTATCCAGCGAGGTCATCGAGGAGTACATCGACGCCCAAGCAGGTGAATAGCCATGCAACGGAACATCTCAACCACGGTGCGGGTCAAACTCCACTCGCTGACCAACAGGAAGGCTGACCTGCTCGCCCATGAGTACAAAGCGTTCCAGACCGAGGTTCACGGCGGAGACGCCGACCTCTACTCCGCGACCCAGCAACAGGTGTCGAAAGTCCAGCGTCAGAAAGACCCGAACCCCGACACCGAACAACCCGTCGTCCTTCGCAACGACGTGTTCGACGTATCCTACGACGAGGATACTGTTCTCTCGTCGTGGTGGGTCAAAGTCCCCATCTACGACCCCGAGCATGGGCGGGGAAACTCTATCTGGTGTCCCGCACACGTCCCGCACAAGGACGAACAACTCGTCCGAGAAGGCGACATTCGGGACAGCGAACTTGTGCGCCGAGATGGTGATTGGTACGTCCATATCGTCGTCAAACGGTCTGTGACCGTTCAAGACGAGTACGACGACGTACTGGCTATCGACATGGGCGCACGCTGGGTCGCTACCTGCGCGTTCCTCTCCGACCGCAATACCACCTTCTACGGTGAGGAGGTGCGTCGAATCCGCGAACACTACAAGCAACTGCGGAAGTCCATCGGGAAGGCGAAACCTCGACAGGGCCAGCAGGTCGTGGAGCGTATCGGTGACGCTGAGGCACGGAAGGTGGACGACCGCCTCCACAAGATTGCTCGCCAAATAGTGGAGGATGCCGAGGAACGGAACGCAGTTATCGTCGTGGGCGACCTCGGCGGGATTCGCAAGGACAACGACAAGGGACGGTACGTCAACGACAAGACCCACAAGATGCCGTTCGCCCGCCTCCTGAACTACATCGAATACAAGGCTCACGACGTGGGCATTGACGTGCAGTTGGTCGACGAATACGACACGTCAAAGACGTGCAACCATTGTGCCTGCGAGGGCGTCCGTGAGACGCAGGGGCGGTTTGAGTGTCCCGAGTGTGGGTTGGACGATAACGCGGACAAGAACGGTGCGCTGAATATCGGCAAACGAGCCTTGGGCAAGTTCTCGAAACCGCTGTCCGAGGCGGGGGCTGTACTGGCACAGCCCGAAACGCAGGTCATCGTCCCACGCGACGACGAACCTGCGAACCTCCCGCTAACCGTGGATTCAACCCCCAGTGGGGGAACCCCACGGCTTTAGCCGTGGGAGGATGTCAGGTCGATGCAAAATATGCAGTAGCGGTGGTTTCAGTCGCGTCGATGGCCGAGTCTACCTCAGAGGTCTGGCGACGCGACTCGACAACCGCACGGCGCTGCGATATGTTCCATCGGACCGCGTGTGTATACCAGAATCACCGCTTTCCAACAGTACGGATACGACGGTAGCGACCAGTCTTCCTCCTCTCCCGACTGTGTCTGCTCGCTCATATCTACCTCGAGCGGCATCTCATCACTGTAACTTCTGGGAGATCTCACAACGTGTAGCCGTGTTGGATTTGATCTGGAATAATGTTAGACGCCCGCGGAGGTTCTAAACGGGGCCTACTCTCATATGGATCTGAAGTTATTAGAACTTTTCATGGTTCTCTTGGCCCCTCTCGTGAGAATTGGAAAGCGATCAAAGATCCTTCACAAAAAATTATTATGGAGGATAAATTGCTATCACCCATGACATCTCTACGACAGTTTGACCACGATCGTCGGCGTCAAATCTACGAGTACATAGAGCGCAACGGTGCTGTGAGACCCGAAACAGTGCGCCAAAATGTCCTAGTACGGCCGGAAACCAGCTCTAAGCCGGCACGGTCAGGATCCGATCTCGAACCGTCGGTGATGATGTCGTCTGAGGAGTTCAATCACCACGTCTCTATTCTTAAGCGCGATGGCTATTTGAAGGAACGAGATGGGAAACTTCGAGTAGCGTTCCCGATGGATACGGGCGAAAAAACCGTCAAACTCGATGATCTCGAAGCGATCATTCGCCCCGCTCGCCAGGAGGACATCACCGGTATCGTCGGTGTGATCAAGGCGATTGCCACCGGAGACACCCACATCGTAGCCGCCAGGCTGGCTGACGAGATCAGCCGTGATGAAGTGCTCCTGCGTCACAATGAGAGTGAAGACCGAGTATTCTTCGTCGCTACTGTTGACGATGATACCGTCGGCTGGCTTCACGTCGGAGGGGTACAGTTTCCTAATATGAGTCACACGGCCGAGCTGACAGTAGGCGTCCTCGAGCGGTATCGCGGTAACGGGCTCGGTTCGACGCTTATGGAAAGCGGACTTGACTGGGCTCGAAATCGAGGCTATCGAAAAATTCACCAGAATCTCCCGAAGACCAATGAGCGTGCTGTCTCGTTCCTTAAGGATAACGGCTGGTCGATCGAGTCAAACCGAGACGGTCACTATCTTATTGACGACGAACTGGTTGACGAGGTCCAGCTTGCCATCTGGCTAGACGAGTGAATAATTCAGAGAACACTATCGATCTTCAACAACTTCTGTTCGGCACAAGGGGATATACTTGGCCTTCGGGGTTGGAAAAGCGACTGAGCATCACAGGACGATGCTCTTCTCGCGCATCATCGTGTGGATCGAGGCGTCGAGGCCCTCGCGGCCGATACCCGAGTCCTTGTTGCCGCCGAACGGGACGTCGCCCAGCCCGTGGCTCGGCGCGCCGTTGATCCGGACCGCGCCGGCGTCGATGCGGTTGGCCATCCGCATCGCGCGCTTGTAGTCGCTCGTGAAGACCGCCGCGTCGAGCGCGAGATCGGAGCCGTTCGCGATCTCGAGGGCGTCGTCCTCGTCCTCGAAGGTCGTGATCGCGGCGATGGGACCGAACTGCTCCTCGTCGACGATGCGGGCGTCACGCGGGACGTTCGCGAGCAGCGTCGGCTCGAAGAACTGATCGGCGAGTTCGTCCGGCACGCCCTCAGGGGCGCGACGGCTCCCGCCGCGGACGATCTCCGCGCCCTTGTCGACGGCGTCCTCGACGAGTGTCTCGACCCAGTCGGCCTGGTCCTCGCTGATGAGGGGACCGAAGGCGGTGTCCTCGTCGAAGAGGTCGCCGGCGGTCCAGGCGTCCATCTGGTCGTCGATCAGGTCGACGAGCTCGTCGTGGACCGACTCGTGAGCGAGCACGCGCGAGATCGCCGAGCAGCGCTGGCCGGCGTACTTGAACGATCCTTTGGCGCAGTTGCCGGCGACGTCAGTGAGGTCGGCGTCGTCGAAGACGACCGCGGGGGCGTTCCCGCCGAGTTCCATATGCAGATT